>JAMONW010000031.1 GCA_027066355.1 Campylobacteraceae bacterium | reverse complement strand
TATACCTTTACTCTTTTTTAGCTCTTTGCTCTCTTTAAATTGATATTTTAAAACATCTAAAATACCACTTTGAGTATTCATTATAGATTTAGATACTCTATTTACTATATCTTTATGGCACTTAGCGCAAAAAATTTTAGCATGTTCAAGTCTAGCTGGATTTAAAACCATATTTTTATGAGCTTCATTTTTAGTTATTGCCTCTTTATCTCCACCATGACAACTTGCACATCCAAAATCTTTAATTTTATGAAATTTATCAATATCAGTGGTATTGCTGTGGCAATTTAAGCATGACTCTTTAGAGTAAGATATAGTAAAAAAAAGAGTAAGTATAAGTGCTAATTTCATAAAGTGATTATATAGAAGTTAAGCTAAAGAGGGCTTTAAGCTCCTCTTTTAAAGTAGATTACTCAGTAATTTTAGCTGGTTTGCTAAAGTCCATAATCTCTTTTTTGTTTTTATAAGTCCATGGATTACCAGCATTTTTCCATCCATCAACTGTTCTTTTTCCATTTTTGTCTTTATTTCCCTCAAAGCCATCAATTACAGTATAAACTTTTTTATAACCATTTTTAGCAAGAAGGTTAGTTGAAGCAGCACTTCTATCTCCGCTTCTACACATTAAAATTAGTGTAGCATCATCTTTAGTTAAGCCTTTAGCTTTAACTAAATCTGCAACTTCTTTTAAAAAGTTTTGGTTAATTACAGTTCCGTATCTATGTTTTTTCTCATCATATTTTGTATAATCTCTATATGCAATTGGAATATTTTTGTCAATTCCTTCTGCATGACCTACAAATTCAATTTCTGCTGGTGTTCTAACATCAATAAATACAGTTTTACCTTTGTTTTTTTCTAAGAAAGCTGGAACCTCTTTTGCTGAAAGATAAAGATTTAAGCTAGTTTGTTTTTTTGGATTAGCTGGTTTGTCTGCTGCATAAGCACTACCTGTTAATGCAAGAATTAATCCTGCTGCCATTAATTTAGTTGATAATTTCATTGTATCTCCTGTATATTTTTTTAGGGAATTTCCCTTTAAGCCTTTTTATTAAAAGACTTAAAGCAAAACTCCATTTTGGGCAAAACCCAAAATTAGCATCCTAAATCTATCGAAATCTTTTTCTTAGGTTTTGGTGCCTCTTTTTTCTCTGTTGCAGAAGCTGGAGCCACCGTTGCTTTTGTAATCTCTGCGATTAAATCATATGCTGCTCTATTTTCTGGGTCTGCTTTTATTGCCTCTTTTGCAAACTTTTGAGCATCTCCATAATTTTTATTATCTAATGCACTTTGAGCTTTTGTTATATAACTTTTACATAACTCTTTTTTACCCTTTATTATATCTGCATAGTTAGATGTTAGTGCCACGATTATCCCTGCAGCAGTAATTAAAACTAATCCTACTATTGAAGTTATTTTATTCATTATTCATCTCCTTTATTTTTTGCAACTTTGTGCATAATTAACATAAAAAATAGCAATCCAAATGATGCTATTAGTGTTACTAAATATGAAACTTTTACATTATCTTTTTCAAATCCAAGTGCTTGGGCAATAGTAAATTTACCTAAGTTTGTGCTATTTACAAAATCTGCAATAGAGTCATATATTCCAAAGTAAAAATACATTCCAGCCATTGCACCAAGTATAAAAATTAGAGCATCAATTTTTCCTGTTGCAACTCCTGCTACTGCAGTTCCAGGACACCATCCACTCATTACCATTCCAATACCAAATATTGCTCCACCTATTAGGTATGGCAGCAAATATGTATTTGGGAAAAATAGTTTAGAGTAATCAATATACCCAAATAAAACACCTAACATTATTAAAGTAGAGGTAGTTACAATAGCGCTAACCATAACTTTTGCAACCATTACATTTCTAAAATAAAATATTGGCGCAATATGAGCAGAGGTTGCAAAACCAGCTCTCTCAAGTATAAATCCAAACATAACACCAATTAGTAATCCCATAAAAAGATTTACACTATTATCAAACATACCTGTAGTAAAAAGAGGAAAAATAAAATCCATTACTCAACTCCTTTCCACTGCTTTTTAAAAAGAAAAGCTACAAAAAATCCAGCACCAAAAGCTGCTAACATAAATATCCAAGAGCCTACACTAAATGCACTTGCGCCATCAAGAGCTTGTCCACTTGTGCATCCTCTTGTAATTCTTGTAGCTGCTGCTAAAATAAAACCACCCAAAAATGCAAAAGCTACTCTTTTTATTACTGGGTAGCCATTTGCTCTTGTTAATTCAAGCTTGAATCTACCTGCAAGTAAAGCACTAATTAATCCACCTATAAATATACCAAGAACCTCTATTACAGTCCAATTAATCAAAGCATTGCCACTATGCAAATATTTACCTGCATAAGCATTTTTAGCAATTTCTGGGTCGATATTGTAAGCTATTTGAGCTGTGCTTCTTGCAATTGCTCCACTTGCACCCATTCCCTGACCTGCTATTAAAAATGTAACAAATAGCGCAATACCAAGTATTACACCTGCTACATAAGGGTTTAAATAGTTATTGTCTTTCATTAAAATTACTCCATTATCATAAGTTTTTTTTAGTAATTTTATGAGTTTTATAAATTAATATAATTGCAACTCATTCAAATAACTTATGACATCTTATCATAATTACATTACTTTAAAGTGAAATATTACAAATAGCTATAACTATAAATAAATCTTATGTTACAATATTCTACATATTAATATTATTTATAGTAAATATAATTCATTTTATTTAATGCCTCCTTTAGGGAACTTCTGATAATAGCTAATACTAACATCACCTATTTTTAGAGCCTCCCTTTAGTTATTAATAATCAATTAACTTAATTTAAGTAAAATACATAATAATTTTTAAAAGTAAAACAGGAGCATAAATTGGAAACAATTAACGCCATTAGAGATGAGATTAAAAAAGTTGTTGTAGGGCAAGAGAAAATGGTAGAGAGCTTAATTATAGGCTTAATTTGCCAAGGACATATACTTTTAGAGGGTGTGCCAGGACTTGCAAAAACTACAACTATTAATGCGTTAGCAAAAACATTAGGCTTAGAATTTAACAGAGTTCAATTTACTCCTGATTTACTCCCTAGTGATATTATAGGAACTGAAATTTATGACCCTACACAAAATATATTTAAAATAAAAAGAGGTCCTGTATTTACAAACTTACTTTTAGCAGATGAAATTAACCGCGCCCCTGCAAAGGTTCAATCTGCACTACTTGAAGTTATGCAAGAGCGTCAAGTTACTATTGGTGAGCATAGTTTTAAGTTGGATTTACCATTTTTGGTTATGGCAACACAAAACCCCGTTGAGCAAGAGGGTGCATATGAACTACCAGAAGCTCAACTTGATAGATTTTTAATGAAAGTTGTAGTTGGATATAACACTCGTGCAGAAGAGTTAGAGATTGCAAGAAGAGTAGCAAACAACAGTTTTGGCGAAATTAAACAAGTTGCAACAATAGATGACTTAAAAAGAGTTCAACTAGAGGCTATGGATGTTCATTTAGATAGTGAGATAGAAAAATATATTATTGAACTTATTTTTGCAACAAGAGAACCTGCTAAATATGGTTTAAATAATATTCAAAAATATATAGAGTTTGGGGCAAGTCCAAGAGCAAGTATAGATATGTATAAAGCTGCTCGTGCAGTTGCTTACATAAAAGGGCAAGATTTTGTATCGCCAATTGAGATTGCATATATTGCAAAAGAGGTTTTAAGACATAGAATTATACTTAGTTATGAGGCTCAAGCTGAGGGAATAACTCAAGATATGATTATTGAAAAAGTATTAACGGCAGTTCCTATACCTTAATGAAAGCAAAAGCAAAACAGATAACTCTTAAAACCAAAAAACAGGTTTTTGGCGCACTTAGTGGTAATAATTTATCATCTTTTCAAGGTGAGGGCTTTGAGTTTGCAGAACTTAGAGAGTATGCATATGGTGATGATGTTAGAAAGATAGATTGGAAAACAAGTGCAAAAACAGGTAAAACTTTTGTTAAAGTTTATCATGAAGAGAGGGAGTTAAATGTAGTAATATCTACTTTACTTAGTGGTTCTACATACTTTGGAACAACTATTCCAAAGAGTGAATATATGATTGAAAT
>JAMONW010000030.1 GCA_027066355.1 Campylobacteraceae bacterium | reverse complement strand
CTCTTTTTGTATTTAATTTTAGAGTTAAAACTTTGCCATCTCTTAAAATTTTTAAAGTAATTGGGTCAGTAGATTTCTTGATTGCATCTTTTAGCTCATACCAATACTTTACTTTTCTTGTTCCAACACTTAAAATTTTATCTCCCTCTTTTAGACCAGCTACTTGTGCAGGGGTGTTTTTGCCAACTCCTCCAACAACTGTTGGAACATAATCACTAGCACTAACAACAGGAGCGCCACTAAATGCAATTATTAAATATATAAAAAAGGCTAAAATAATATTTGCAACAGGTCCAGCAAGAAGGATTAAAATTCTTTGCCAAGGTTTTTTAGAGTTATAGCTATCTGGGTCATCGCTTTTTGCTGCTGGGTTTGTATCGTCTTGTCCTTTCATTTTAACATAACCACCAAGTAGTATTGGAGCAAAAACCCACTCTGTTCCTGCCCAATATTTTTTGTAAAATGGCTTTCCAAAACCTATACTAAATCGCTCAATTTTTACTCCAAAAGCTTTTGCTACGCTAAAATGCCCAAGTTCATGAAAAAAAACTAAAACCGTAAGTGCTAAAAGTGCAATAAATATATAAAAAATTATCTCCATCAAATCAACCTCTTTCTTTTTTTTAAAATATAATTTTCATAATTATAAAAATTGTGCTATTATATTGTAATAAGTTTATATTTTGGCAAAAGGATTAACATGGGTGGTGAAGTTAAAGAAAAAGATGCTTTGGTGGAGCAAAATATTTTAGAAAATGAGGATATTGAAGCAAAAGATGATGATACTAAGCTTCAAATAGATGAAAATGTTAGTGAAGATATTGAAGAAAATGTTGATGAGAAGATTGAATATAGTGTAAAACCTGATGTAGTTACTGTTTTGGCAAAAGATGCAAAAAATCATAATGATATTGTGCAATCTGCAAAAGCCTCTCAAGATATAGCTAGAAAAAAGTATGATGAATATGTAAAAGCTGATTTAGAATTAGAGAAAAAAACTATAGATTTTATACAGCAAGAAAATGAGATACTTAAAACTACTGTAGATACAACTATAAGTCTTTTAAACTCACTTAATGCTAATAGTTTAGAGGATGTAGTTGCTCAAATTTCTGAAATTCAAAAAGATAATAAAGAGGAGTTGTTAGATATAAAAACTCCATCAAAAGGCAGTGCAAAAGGATTTTTAATTGGAACTATAGGAACTTTGTTAACTTTTAGTGGAGCTATGATTGCAGGTGCTAAAATGGCAGGTTTGCCAATAAATATGGCGACACTTTTAGAGAAAGTAAATTTAGATAAAATTGTAACTAAATACTCTGAACTATTACATCTTGGTAGTAATGCAACTGCTGGATATGCTCTAGTAGGAGTATCATCAATTTTAGTTGGTGTTATACTATATAAATTAATTGTTTGGTTGCAAAAAAGAAAAAATTTAAAATATATAAACTCAATAGAAGAGAATTTAACACAATACTTAAATGATTTAGATGCTAAGATAGATGATATCTTTAATTTAAAACAACATATTGATAATATCCAATTAGTTATGCAAAAATATGATATTATACTTCAAGAACAAAATGCAAAAATTAGAAGAATGCTTTTTATTGAGCAACCAGAAGATGGCGTAAATTCTTTGCAAAAAGCAAGTAAACTTGAAGTAGAAAAGACAGTTTTAATTTTAGATGAATTGCTAAAGCTTATGAATACTCCAATTAATGAAGGCTTAAAAATAAGAGAAGAGAGTAATCAAAGATTACATAGTGCAAATAGTGTAATAAATGAGGTAATAAAAAAGTTATATATTTAAGATTTTAGCTTTTGCGTTAATTTAATTAAAATACTTTACAAATTAAAGAGCAGGATAAGCTAAATTTATCCTATTAGCTCTTAAATTTATAAATTTTGGGGTGAGTTATTCTTGTGTCCAATATTTAATTTTTTTGAGTAAATCGTCTTCTTTTATTGGCTTTATCAAAATATCATCAGCGCCATAATTAATAATTTCTGATACCTTGCTATCATCTGTAGTTAAAACAATTACTGGAATATTGCTATTTTTTCTTTTGCTTCTAAACTCTTTTAGAAAGCCTTTTCCATCCATTATTGGCATTAGTATATCTAATAATACAAGATTTATTGTTGAATCAGCTTCTATAGCACCCAAAGCCTCTGAACCATTTCCAACTTCTGTTATCTTCTCAACAATATCTTTATGGTGAGCAAGTAGTGCTTTTATAAGCTTTCTATTTATTAAGTCATCATCTACTAATAGTATATTTAATTTACTCATTTTTCATCCCTAAGAGTAGTTATTATAGTGTTTATCTCCTCTTTATCTGTAAATTGTTTTATAGATTTAATATTAATATCCTTATACTCTTTATCTTCTGTTGGTTCTTCTGTTAAGACAATATTTATATTGTGTTTTTTTATTATCTCTATTATACTATTTGTTAAATACTCTTCATCTGTAAATACTATATCATAACTATCTTTTGCTAAAACATGAGCTAAATTATCACTACTACTTAGTGTATCAAAATCTATATCTATAGATGACATTAGAGTTGATAATATTTTATTACTTAAAGGGAATTTTTTAGCAATTAAAACTTTTTTAATTTTATTACTATCTTTTTCTTGCTCTAAATTGCTACTATCAGGCTCTTTATTATCTTTGTTATCTTTACTATTTTCTAAATTTAGAGTTGATTTATGACTCAAAAATTTATGCAAAATATATAGTAGTTCTGACATCTCTATTGGTTTAGATATATACTCATCTAAGCCCTCTTGAAGTAATCTCTCTCTATCTCCTTTTAGTGCATTTGCAGTTAAAGCAATAGTAGGAATATGAGTTAAATTATTCTCTTTTTCATACTCTTTAATAATTTTAGTAGCTTCAATTCCATCCATAATAGGCATTTGAATATCCATAAAAATTATGTCATAATCTTTATTTAACTTTCTTTTCTCTACTGCTATTTGACCATTATCTGCAACATCAGTATCTAAACCAAAACCTTTTAATATATTTACAATTAGTTTTTGGTTGATGATATTATCTTCAACTACTAAAGCTTTGCCACTATATTTTGCATGAACAGTAGGGGTTTGAACATCTTTTACTTCTTCAAATTTAGCCAAAAACTTAATGCAACTTAAAAATTTATTAAATCCTATTGGCTTAAATAAAACTCTCTCATTTGGTAAAGAGAACTTATCTAATTTTTTATTATTTGTAACAGTAGATATTAAAACTAAATTATCTTTATTAAATTTAGATAGTTTATCAACTAACTCATCACTAGCTCTATTCAAATCTACCATTATAGAGCTGTTTTTTTCAATATTTGCTAATTGGTCAATGTGATTAAATGTTGTATATTTTGCACCATAATAATCTAAATATTTGCTTATATAATTAGTTAATTTATCATTATCACTATTTTTGTATAAAACTATATTTAGGTCGCTAAATGCATTTTTGTAATTTTTTGCACCATCTTCAATCTCTTCAATTGGCAGTGTAAAGTAGAATGTTGAACCTTCACCCTCTTTACTTTCAACTTTTAATTCACCACCCATTAACTCTACAAACTGTTTAGTAATTGTAAGTCCAAGACCAGTTCCACCAAATTTACGATTAATTGATGAATCTCCTTGCATAAATGGTTGGAAAATTCTATCTAACTGTGAACGACTCATTCCAATACCAGTATCACTAACTGAGAACTCAATCCAAACTCTATTATCATTTTGAACTTTAAAGCTCTTTTTAATCTCTACATCAATTTCACCACCACTATTAGTAAATTTAATAGCATTATTTAATAGGTTTGTTAAAATCTCTTTTAATTTAGTTGGATCACCTTTTAGTTTAGGGCTTATTTCTGGGTCTAAGAAGTAATTTAATTCAATATTTTTATCACTTGCTATTACTGCAAATGTATCTATTGTGCTATCAAACTCTTTTGCCGTATCAAAAATTAAATGCTCTAACTCAACTCTGTTACTCTCAAGTTTTGAAAGGTCTAATATATTATTGATAATATTTAGTAAGTTATCAGAGCTTTTTTCAATAATTTCAACATACTCTTTTTGTTCATTATTTAAGTCTGTATTTCTTAGAAGTTCA
>JAMONW010000029.1 GCA_027066355.1 Campylobacteraceae bacterium | reverse complement strand
TGAGTTATTTTACAGCTGGAGTTAAAGAAGTTCGCTCATGGACAATTAGACAAAATACAACCGCTCCAAAAGCAGCAGCAGTTATCCATAACGATTTTGAAAAAGGCTTTATTAGAGCTGAAGTTATTAGTTATGAGGATTTTATTGAGTTTGGTGGAGAAGCTGGTGCAAAAGAAGCTGGTAAAATGCGCCTAGAAGGAAAAGATTATATTGTGCAAGATGGAGATATAATGCACTTTAGATTTAATGTATAAAGGTAATTTATGAAATTTATTTATAGTTTAATTGTAGCATTGTTGTTTGTTAGTGGATGTGCAGAAAAGACAAGAAATGCAAAATCAAAATTTATAATTGATTTTGAAATTACAAAAAGTGTAGATGATGCAGTTAAAATTATTGGCTCAAATTTAAAGGGAAAAAATTATATAATTACATCAACTTTCGACCACGAAAAAGAAGCAAAAAAACTTAAAGAGATGTTGTATCCTACAAAAACTATAAACTTATATAATTCAAAAATTTCTACAAAACTAATAAGTTGTAACCCTACAATGGCTTTAGAAATACCTTTTAGAGTAGCAATTTATAGTGAATTAAATGGAAAAACACATCTTACTTATACAGATCCAGAGTATTGGAGCCTAAAACACAATATTAAAGATAAAGAGTGCTTGGGATTATTAATAATGCTAAAGAGTGATTTAGCTGAAGCCACAAAAGAACTTCAAGTTAAAAGCAAATAATGAAACCTTCAGAAATTATAATAGCAATTAAAGAGGCACTCAACTTAAATAGAGCGCAAATTATGCATATTTACTCTTTAGAAGATTTTGCAATTACAATAGATAGATTAGATAGTATCTTAAAAAATCGCTCTAAAAAAAATAGTGCAAATGCAACATATGAAGAGCTTGGAGTCTTTTTAGATGGTTTAATCCAGTATAAAAGAGGATTAACTAAAAAAGAGCAAAATGAAGAGGTTATTCTTGATAATAATTTAATTTTAAAAAAATTAAGAGTAGCACTTAATTTAAAAGAGTTTGAGTTAGAGATTATTTTTGAATTAGCAGATTTTAAAATTAGTAAAACAGCAATTAAAGATATGTTTCGTTCTCCTACACATCCAAAATTTAAAGAGTGTGCTAATAAAACATTAAAAGCCTTTTTAGAGGGGTTAAATGAGTTCTATTTTGATAGTGGTGAGGAGGATTAGTTTATTTTTTTACTAATAACTAATTATAATTAACTAACTCATAGCAATAAAACTCATAAATCTTCCACTACAACCACACTCTTTTCTATAGCTAAAGTAGTTACTATTTTGACAAGAGGTGCAAATTGGACTTATCTCTATATTTTTATCTATAAATCCAAGTTCTAAAAGTTGCTCTTTTGCAACTATTGAGATATCTAAATTAAATTTATTATTTAACTTTTTATTAATAGCATTTGGATATTTAAAAAAGTGTTTTGCAACATCTTCTCCTACTTCATAGCAGCAACCACGAATACTTGGACTAATTGCAACTATAATATTTTCTGCCCTAGCACCATATTTTTGCATTGTTTGCAAAAGCTCTTTAGATATATTTTGATCAACTCCCCTCCATCCAGCATGAGCAGCACCAATTACTTTTGCTTTTTTATCATACATTAAAATAGCTAAACAATCAGCAGTTAAAATTGTTAAAACAATCTCTTTTTTATTTGTAACAATACCATCAGCTTCAATATCTCTATTCCACTTATTGTTTGAAATTAAATCATTAGCATCTAAGACTTTATTGCTATGAATTTGTGTAAGTGAAATAAATTTATAATTTTTTGGAAAATAGTTGCTAAATTTTTCTCTATTTATCTCTATCTCTCTTTTGTTTTCTCCAGTATGAAGAGCCAAAGAGAAGTTATAATATTTATTACCATCTTTAGTAGTTGTTCCGGCAGTTATCTCATTTAATGAGTTAAATTTATTGTATATTTTCCAATCTTTCACTAAATATTCTCCATATAATCTTTTTTAGATATAATCATATCAAATTTTAAAAGGAAATTGATAAAAGTTTATGAATAGCGAAATTATAATAGATTATTTCAAGCAAATGACAAAAAACTTTAATTATGTTTTAATTTTGCAACTTTTACCTATACTATTAGTTTCATCAGTATTAATAAAAGAGATGAATGTGGCACTATTTCATAAGCAAATGGCATATTATATGGTTTCAGCAGTGGTATTTTTATTTGCAGCATACACCCCTTGGAAATACCTTTTATGGATATTAGCACCCCTTGCATTTATAATTAATATAGCTTTACTTTTTGGGGTTGAAGTAGCTGGTAAAACAATATTAGGAGCTAAAAGATGGCTGGTTTTGCCAGGAGGCTTAACTTTGCAACCTTCAGAGTTTATGAAACTTAGCATCTTACTTTTTTTAGCTTTTATTATATCCAAACGCCCACCTGACAGAGAAAAAGGGTATGGTTTATTTGATTTTTTAATAATGAGTGCTATTATTTTGATACCATCTTATCTTATCTTAAAAGAGCCAGATTTGGGAACTACCCTACTTCTACTTTTAGCATCATTTGGAGTTCTTTTTATTGTTGGAATTAATTGGAAAATAATTTTAACTATTGCTTTAGCAATTGCATTTGTAGCTCCTCTTGGCTATAAATATGCTTTAAAACCTTATCAAAAAAAGCGTATCGAAGATTTTTTAGGTAAGCCTAGTTATCAGGTTCAACAAGCTTTAATTGCAATTGGTTCTGGAGGAATAGAGGGCAAAAGCAAAGATGAAGCTACCCAAACTCAGTTAAAGTTTTTGCCTGTATCTACAACAGATTTTATCTTTGCATATTTAGGTGAGAGGTTTGGATTTAAGGGAATGGTAATTGTAATAGTGCTGTATATACTATTAATAATACATCTTTTATTTATATCTAAAATTTATAGTGATGATTATCAAATTGTAGTAATTGCTAGTGGATTATCATTGCTATTTTTTGTATATATGGGTGTAAATATATATATGGTTATTGGTTTAGCCCCAGTAGTTGGGGCTCCTTTGCCTATGCTTAGCCATGGTGGAACATCATTTATAATTTTTGCATTTTTATTTGGGATTTTAGAAAATTTAATCTCTTTTAAAGCTTACAAGCCTTATAATTCCGACACCAAAATTGATATGATTAAACCTAAATCATAATTTGGTTTTTAAGAGGGTCTTTAGCTCAGTTGGTTAGAGCTCTCGGCTCATAACCGAGCGGTCCCGAGTTCGAGTCTCGGAGGACCCACCACTTTATTTAATAGTTTCTCATTTTTAGCTTAATTGTTTCATTATTACTTAATTTACACTTTATAGATAAATTTTTATAACTTTTCTTTAATATTATAGTATAAAATTTACCCTTATCATTTGGATTATCAATTTGTATAGGAGTATAAGTTGTTTTAGATACTTTACACTCTGTTAAATCAATATTATCATTTAGATTTTTTTCAATAATTTTTATATTGATTTTATTTTTATTTAGCCTAAAGTAGCCAATTATACTTTTAGATTTGTAAGCATATGTATTTGCTGTTTTTGAATAATTTTGTGCATTTGCTTTTAAAACTTCAATAGAGTTATTTTTTGAGTTACAACCTAGCAATAGTGGTAAAATGAGTAGGTATTTTAACTGTTTCATTGCTGCTCCTAAATTTGATTTGATAAAATTATAGTATAATTTTGTAAAAATGGAGATATAAAGAGTTGAAACAGTTAGCAATTGCAATAACCGGACCATCAAACAGTGGAAAAACTACTCTTATTGAGAAAATTTCTACTAAATTATCAAAAGATTTCTCAATAGCTGTTATTAAGCATGACCCAAAAGATAAAGCTATATTTGATAAAGATGGCAAAGATAGCGACAAATTTTTTAAAAGTGGAGCAAATGTAGCAGTAGTTTCAGATACAAGAACTACAATTTTTAAACACCAAAGCTCTAATTTAGATAAATTAGTAGAGCTACTAAGCCCTTTTGATTTATTACTTGTAGAGGGTTTGAAAAATTGGGATTTGCCAAGAATTGGCGTTTTTAGAGGAGAAATTGAAGAGGGTTATTTGCCCTACTTACAAGCAGTTGCTATAGATGATACAATATCAAAAG
>JAMONW010000028.1 GCA_027066355.1 Campylobacteraceae bacterium | reverse complement strand
CTTTTTTAAATCTTTATGGCTTTTGCTTGGCAAAATATTTAGCATAATACCTACAATTTTTAGCTATTTGGGCTCATCTTGGTTCTCGCCAATATTAGAGGTTTTTGCACTTAGTTTTATTATAGATTTTTTAGAAAAAAAGCTTGGAAAAGATAACTTTATTAGCAGATTTTTTAACTATATAAATATTAAATTGGATAACTTTTTAAACTATATTGGCTTAATTAACGAAAAGCATATTGATAGATTTTTTAAAACAAAAGTTGAAAAGCCCTCTAAAAAGCTTGCAACTTTTTTTACTAAACTAATTGATAATAAAAAGATTGCAACTGAGAGGCTCTATTTTGATAACTTAAAAAATATTATCTTAAATAAACATATAAATGCTTACTACTCTTTTAAAAATATGCATAAAATTAAAGATAAAAAAGAGCTTTATTCACTAATAAATAAAAAGACAGATGATAATATCGATATTATTGGCTTTGTCTCAAGAGATAAGTTTGGAAATTTGGTAAATGAAGATTTTAATAATGACTTTTATCATGATATTTTTATACTAAAAGGTGTAGCAAGTCACCCTAAATTTGGGGTTAAAAAAGAGCTAAAAGATGGAATTGATTATAGCGATTTTTGGATTTTAAATACAAGTAAGTATCCTGTTGAGATAAACGCAAAGGGTATAAAAAGAGTTAAATTAAAGGGTAATGATTTAGAGCTAATTAAGGCAAGAAAAGAGCTAAATTTACAAAAAGAGCTATTTTTTAAATATAAAAATAAAATTACTAATCCAATTATGCTGTAGCTAATTTATAGCCAATACCTTTTATACTTAAAATTAGATCTTTATTTGTTTTATGGCGAAATCTGTATAGTAGTGAGCGAAGTGATAGTTCGCTAATATCAAGCTCTTCTAAAATTGTTTCGGTATTAACACTATTTGGCAATTTGGCTGCTAGTATAGATAGTAAATCTCTCTCTTTTGTAGTTAGTTTAACCTCATTACTATCAAAATAGAGCCTATTTTTAGATGTATTAAAAGAGAAGTTATTAACTAATTTAATATTATTACTTGGGAGTGTAATAGGCTTTCTGTTTAGCTTTTTCTTAGCTAACTCTAAATTTGCAACAATCTCATCTGGACGATATGGTTTTAGCAAATATGCAAAAGCATCAGCATCAACTGCATACTCTATCATTTCACTTTCAGAGTAAGCTGTAAGAAACATTATTATAATATTTTTGTTTAATGTTCTAATCTTTAGAGCAACTTCAGCACCGCTTACAGAGCCTTTTATCATTATATCCATAAAGATAATATCAATATTTTTTGAGTGTATCTCTTTTAAAATATCATCTTCATTATCTACAATACCGACAACTTTAAAGCCCTCAACACCCTCTATAATACTCTTTAGATACTCTGCTGGAATTGGCTCATCTTCTACAATTAAAACATTAATACTCACCACTTACCCCTAAACTAAATTTAGTTAGCAAGTCTATTATATCAAAAATTTAGGGGAAAAGTTGGGCAAGTTAAATAAATTAAATACTACCACCCTTTTTTTAATGTAAATAGATAACAAAGTCCATTAGAGGTATCAATTTTTATATCTGCTCTAAAGTGTTTTGCAGCTAGGTTTATTAAGTTATATCCAAAACCACTTTTTAGTTTATTTTTATCTGCATTTAGATTATCGCAATACTTTAAACAGTAGTTTGAGTTGCATCTATAAAAGTTAATATCTATCTTTAAATCATCTCTATTCTTGTGTTTTATGGAGTTT
The DNA here is from genome assembly GCA_027066355.1 of Campylobacteraceae bacterium. Classification (GTDB taxonomy): domain Bacteria; phylum Campylobacterota; class Campylobacteria; order Campylobacterales; family Sulfurovaceae; genus JAADEQ01. The sequence goes on along the minus strand of JAMONW010000028.1, from coordinate 2,386 downwards.
GTAATAAGCTCATTTAAAATTATTCCAAACTGAATCATACTATCCATAGGAAACTCAACATGCTCAATATTACAATCTACATTTACATCTTTTTGAGTAACACTCTTTAGAATATGGGCTAACAGTTTATGAATATAGTCAGATATATCTGCGCTATTTGCTCTATCTTGTTTATATAAAATTTCGTGTAATATTGCCATAGATTCTATTCTTTTTTGATTTGACTCTAAAAATGTTTTAGTTGTTTTAGAGTCTATCATATTTGCATTAAGCCCTAAAATAGAAGCTACCAAATTTAGATTATTTTTTACTCTATGATGCACTTCATGTAAAAGCATATTTTTAATTTTATTTGACTCTTCAAGCCTTCTAATTGACTCTACAATTGCTAAATTGTAAAAAATTCCAAAAGATAAAATAAATAGATGAGCCATGATATAGATTACTAAGTAGCTAGGGTTATGTAAAAAGATATTGTCTTTTAGATGAAAATAGTAATATGTAAGATATGATATAAGAAGTATATAAAATAGTATTAAATTAATTATAATCAACCTCTTTGGCATAGATATATAAGCAATTATTGGTATAAAAAAGGCAAAAATTATATTAAAATCAATAGAGTGAAGCTCTAAATACATAAACTCAACTATAACAGATATCCAAAATAGAGCAAGTGCAGCAGTATTTAGCCTATCTCTTTTAAAAAATAGAATATATGATATTAAACTTAATCCCCCAAATATAATATCTATTATGGCATCTTTTTTAGCACCTAAAGATAAATCTATAGCAAAAGCAATAAATGTAAGTAAAATTATAGTATTGTAAGCTCCATATAAAAATAGCTTCTTATAGTGAAGCTCTCTTAACTTTTTAAATAACATAACAAAACCTTTTTACCTTTTGGCTACCTAGAGTATAACATAAAAAAGTGATACAAAAAACAACAATCGATTAATAGTAAAATTAATAGTTATCATAATGTTATTTTATTGACAATAAAGATTTATTAGTTGTATAATTATTAAAAACTAAAGGAGTAGATTATGAAAAAATATATTTTTAGTATTGTAGTAGCTATTGGTATTGTTGGGTGTGGTGGTAGTTTGGGTATAAATTCTCCAAGTAATTCAAGCTCATCTAACTCATCTCAAAGTAACTCTCAAGCTACATCATCAAGTGGGCTAGAAAATGCTAGAGCTATTGGAAAAGATACAAGAGATCGTTTAAACTCAAAAGTATCACAAAAACAGGCACAAGCACTTTTAGATGCGCAAAACAGACAATCTAAAATGCCAAATGATGGACCACACATTCCACCAATTCCAAGACTATAAGTATAGGTAAATTTTACCTATACTCTTATTTTACTGCTATATCTCTTCTTTTCTTTTCTGGTACTTTATCAAAAGTTATAACAAGTCTTCCATCTTCATATTTTGCATCAATAGAGTCTCTATCTATATCATCGCCAAGATAGAATGCTCTATAGTATTTACCATACTTGCTCTCAAGTAGATAGTAATCATCCTCTTTTAGTTCATTTTTCATCTTTTTAATAGCTGTTACAATTAAGTAATCATCTTCAATTGATACATTAATATCCTCTTTTTCTACACCTGGTAGATCTATCTCAATAGTATATGTATCTTTTTTTCTATTGTGCATTAAGTTTGCTAAAGGAATATGTCTAGCAAGGTTTGTAAATACCTCTTTTGCTTTTTCAACTCCTTCTACAATACCGTGTTCAATCTTTTTTTCTACTGTTTGTAACTCTTTTTTTACATCTGCCATTTTGCACCTCCTTACTTAATCTCTATCTTTTTAGGAGCTTTTTCTACCTTTTGAACTTTAGGAATTTTAATCTCTAATACACCATTTTTAGATGTTGCTTCAATTTTATCTGTATCAACATCTTCTGGTAGGCTAAAGCTTCTTTCAAACTTTCCATAAACAGACTCTACTTTATAGAAGTTATCTTCTTTGTGCTCCTCTTTAACTTTGCGCTCACCGCTAATTGTTAGAGTATCATCATTTACATCAATGCTAATATCCTCTTTTTTTACTCCTGGCAGTTCTACTTCTATATAGTAAGCATCATCTGCTTCTCTTGTATTAACAACTGGGACAAAATCGATATCTTTTTTAACTTCTGCTTGTGTTGCTTGATTTAAAATTCTGTTAAATTGCTCTCTAATTGCTTCTAATTCAGCAAATGGATTATAACCTCTTACGATATTCATCTTTAACCTCCATCTTTTTTTGTGTAATTATAGAAAAAATTTTAAACTTTTATTGCTACCTAAGTAGCAAGTTTAGCAAAAAGTGGATATAATAAAAATATATTAATACTATAAGGTAAGATTATGAAAAAGATAGCTTT
>JAMONW010000027.1 GCA_027066355.1 Campylobacteraceae bacterium | reverse complement strand
ATCTACAAGAGTTTTACAGCGTCTAAGAGAGACAATTGCTTCAATTGCAAGGCTAAATGTGTTGTCAATTTGGTTGTCAATTTCACCAGCTTTTGGATAAGTTTTTATCATAATTGAGTTCTCTTTATTAAGCTCACTTCCACTTAACTTTTGGTATAAAAACTCTGTTATAAATGGCATAAATGGGTGTAGCAACTTCATAGACTCTTTAAATATAGCACCAAGCTCTACAATGCTATCTTTATCAGCTTTGCTAAGTTCAATTCCCCAATCACAAAACTCACCCCAAAGGTATCTATAAAGTGTAGTAGCTGCGTCATTAAAACGGTATTGCTCTGTATAATCTCTTGTCTCTTTAACAGCTATATAAAAACGATTTAGCATATACTTTCCAAGAGGTGTTTTAACCTCAATATCGCTTAAATCTGCAAATTTATCACTATTTAATAGCAAAAAGTTACTTGCATTAAATAGCTTATTTGTAAAGTTACGGCTCTGCTCTAGTTTATCAACGCTAAGCTTTATATCGCGCCCTTGAACTGCCAAAACTGCCAAAGTAAAACGAAGTGCATCGGCACTAAATTTATCTACCATCTCTAATGGGTCAATTACATTACCCTTAGATTTACTCATCTTATCGCCCTTCTCATCTTTTACAAGAGCGTGTAGGTAGATGTGTGGATATGGTAGCTCTCCTGTTAATTGGCGTCCCATCATAAGCATTCTAGCAACCCAGAAAAACAAAATATCAAAACCAGTAATTAACAAATTGTTTGGATAAAACTCCTCTAAATCACTATCAAACCACTTCTCATTTTTAAGAGCATCGCCATTACCCCAGCCAAGTGTGCTAAATGGCCAAAGACCCGAGCTAAACCAAGTATCAAGCACATCTTCATCTTGGCGAATATTTGTGCTATTGCACTTTTGGCAATGACTTGGGTGTTCACCCTCAAATGCCCAAACCTCACCACAATCATCACAATACATAACAGGAATTTGATGCCCCCACCAAAGCTGACGGCTAATACACCAATCTCTTAAGTCATTCATCCAAGCATTATAGCTATTTATCCAGTGGCTAGGGAAGAATGTTGCTTTGCCACTATTTACATCATCAATTGCAGGTTTAGCAAACTCTTTTTTAACAAACCACTGCTTTGAAATATATGGCTCAACTATATTATTACATCTATAGCAGTGTCCAACTTGGTGGTTATGCTCCTCTATTTTTGCAATAAAGCCCTCATCTTCAAGCTTTTTAACAATTTTTTCTCTTGCATCTAAGCGCTCAAGCCCCTCAAACTCACCACAATAACTATTTAAAATACCACTCTCATCAAAAATTGTAATAAACTCTAAGTTGTGGCGTTTGCCAACTTCATAGTCGTTTGGGTCATGCGCTGGAGTAACTTTAACCACACCTGTTCCAAACTCTCTATCAACATGCTCATCTGCAATAATCTCTATCTCTCTATTAATAAGTGGAAGTGTTACTTTTTTGCCAATTAAGTGAGTATAGCGCTCATCTTCAGGATGAACCATTACAGCAGTATCTCCAAAGTATGTTTCTGGACGCGTTGTAGCAACAATAAGCTCTCCACTGCCATCACTTAGAGGATATTTAATATGATATAGCTTTCCTTGATGCTCCTCATACTCTACTTCAATATCGCTAAGTGCGCCATCTTTGGTGCACCAGTTTATCATATAGTTGCCCTGAACAATGTAGCCCTCATCAAACATAATCTTAAATGCTTTTTTAACCGCATTTGCTAAGCCCTCATCCATTGTAAAGCGCTCTCTACTCCAAGCTGGGCTAACACCTAAATATCTTAACTGATGTGTAATTGCATCTGCTGAGTTCTCTTTTTGTCTCCAGCAGAGCTTTAAAAACTCCTCTCTTCCAACCTCTTCTTTTGTTTTACCTTGCGCTAAAAGTTGCTTCTCTACAACATTTTGAGTTGCAATTCCTGCATGGTCAACTCCTGGTTGCCAAAGCGTTTTAAAACCATCCATTCTTTTGTAGCGAACAATAATATCTTGCAGTGTAAATGTAAGAGCATGTCCAATATGTAAATGCCCTGTAACATTTGGAGGTGGCATCATAATAGTAAATGTTTTGCCATTTTGTATATTTTTGTTGCCATTTACCTCAAAAAAGCCTGATTCTTCCCAAAATTTATAGTAATTTTGCTCTATATCTTTTGGAGTGTAACGATTTTTCCCACTCATCTATATACCTTATTTAGAGTTTTTTTGCATTATAGCAAATCTTTACTTTGTCTTGTTTTTAATGCTTCAAAAATTGAAGAGATAAGGAAATATGGAGTTCTTGCCATAAATTAAAATTATTAAAAGTTATATTTATTATAAATAAATTATATAATAAAGAGAGTATATTTTAATTTTATTTTGGTTTTCTGGGATTATTTATAATTTTTCTTACTTTTTTCTTAATTTAATTGATTATAATAGCAATAAATATGACAGGGAAGGAATATTTTATGAATAAAATAGTTCAAATAGCAGGGTTTATGTTGACCCAAGCGCTAGATACAATAGATACAAGAGGTTTTTTAAATCCATTTTTTAGTGGATTTAAAGATAGTCAAAGTAAAGTGGAGAGTTTTAAATGTAAAGATATTCTATTAGAGTTAGCTATACCAAAGTTAATAAGAAAATTTGAAACAAATTCTGAAAACTTTAGATGTGCTGCAATTGCTTATCCTGCAGATGTAGAAGATGACTACGGTCAAAGAGAGTCAGCAGTTATTGTGCAAGTAAAAAATTATGCAACAGGAGAGTTTTTGATAATTGCACAACCATATAAAAAGGATAAAAAATTAGAAGTATATGAGTATGAACTCTTTGATTTTAGCCCTAAGCTTGTTAATAAATTACCAGAAATAGAGAAAAACTTTATACAAGGTGCATATAACTATGGCGATTCAAAACATTTTGAAAGGTTTAAAAGAGTATAAATATACTTTTTTAAGCCAAATTAAAATTTATATAAAAAAACTACCTTTTTTTTTAAAAAAATATAATACAATCACAAAATTATTTTAGATATGCTTTAATTATATACTCTTTAGATACTTTTACCTCTTTTTTAGCACAATACAATAAAATAAATTGTAAAAATATTAAAAATAAAATAACTAATATTATGGAGATAAAATAGTAAAAATCATAAAATTAACATTATTTTAATATTAATTTGTTATCATAACGCTTTAAAAACTATAAAAGGGTTATGATATATGAATGAAATTGTTACAGTTGCTGGATATATGCTTACACAAGCAATAGATACAATTGAAAGAAAAGGTTTTTTGAACCCTTTTTTTAGTGGTTTTGACAAGGATGATAAACTTGTAACTTTTACATGCACAGATATTTCACTAGAGTTGTCTATTCCTAAAATCATAAGAAAATTTGAGTCAAATGAAAAAAATCTAAAGTGTGCAGCAATAGCTTATCCTGCAGAGCTTGAAGATACATATGGAAATAGAGAATCAGTAATTATAGTTATGGTTCAAGATTATACTACTGATGAGTATTTAATGATTTTTCAACCATATGAGAGAAAAGATGGCAAGTTGGAAGTATATAAGTATGAGCTACTAAATTTTAGCCCAAAACTAGTTGATAAATTAGATGAGATGGAAGAGTGCTTTATTCAAGGGGCATTAAAATATGATGATGCTAATCATATATGGAGTGAAAGATTTTAATAGCTTTTTTTGATAAATTTTGCTAAAATACAATCAAAAAAGTGGTTTTATATGAAAAACTTTCACGATTTACAAGTTAAGATGTTGCTTATTGCAATATTTTTACTAATATTTGCTATTATCGCCTACTTTGTAGATAACACTATTTTAAACATCGCATTAGCAATTGCCGTTATTGCCTCAATCTCTCTCTTTCTAAAATATTTAGATTTATACATGAACCTAGATAAACATATAGCAGTAATTCACAACTTAGTAAAAAATCCAACATTTATAGATAATAGAATATGGATGCACCACGACCAATACTCAGATCTATTTAAGGCAATGGAGAAGTATTATAAAAAGAATAAGACAAAATTGGTTTTACTTAGAATGCAACTAGATGAAATAGAGCAAATCAAACACAAAAGCGCAGAAGGTAGCGAAGATTTTAAAATG
>JAMONW010000026.1 GCA_027066355.1 Campylobacteraceae bacterium | reverse complement strand
TCTTAAATATTAAAATAGCTATTTTGAAGCTTTACTATCATCTTCACAACTAGTTTCTTGGTAGCTAAGTTCACACCCACTATTGCCACTTAGATTTAGTTTTGGTTTAAAGCTCTCTTGTGAAGGATTTATTTGACTTTGTTTATTTTCACTATTGCTTTTTTTACCATACTTTTCTATAATCGCTTCATCTCCAACTGTTATTTGATAGCTACCATTTTTTGCTTCTATTGCAATTGGGATTTTTTTGATGCCAAGCGTTTTAGCAAAACTGTATGCATTTGTATCAGAGGCTTTAATTATAGTATATTTTATACCCTCTTTATTTAAAAACTCTTTTGTTTTTTTACAATGAGGACAAGTTTTTGATGCAATTAAATATAAGCCATCTTTAGTAATTAAAGTTTTATTTTTAGGAATTGCAAGTAGTGAAAAAGCTATAAATATCGATAAAATTGCTGGTATAGAGTATAGTAAAACCTTATAATTTGAATTTAATAAAATTAAGAGTAAAAATGTATATACTCCAAGACAAAATATACAAGGCTCTGGATTTATATTAAGTTGAGAAGCAATTAAAAGCGACTCAAAAATAACCATAGCAGCAGCAGTAATTGTGTATAGTTTGTCAAATCTAAGTAGTGCCAGTGTAAATAGAACAAAAGCACCAAACATTCCAAGATAGTTTAGATATGTGCTATTAAACTTTAAAAGCTCTCCTGCAAGTTTACAACCTGTTGCTTGGCAAATCTCAATACCTCTACTTTTTAAAAATGTATCTACTGCAATATATATTAATAGTAGAAGTGGTAGTATAATTTTTAATTTATTTCTCATAATTACTCCTTATTTTTAAATGAAATTATATCTAACTTTAAATAATTTTAAGCTCAATACAAAAAATAACTACTAATGCAACTCATCTTATAAACTATTTAAGCCTATTTCGATAAAATCTACAAAAAAGGAGAATAAAAAATGAAATCAATTTTAAAAATTTTTATAACTACTCTTAGTTTATCTTTTGTAGCAAATGCATATGCTGTTAAAGCAAAAGATTATCAAAAAGCTATAAATAAACCAGGAATTACAGTAGTAGAGTTATGGGCGCCTTGGTGTGGAAACTGTGCTGTTTTTAAACCAACATACAATAGTATAAAGAGAAAGTATGCCAAAAAAATCAGATTTATTGAAGTTAATACTGATGAAGTAGATAATCCTGAAGCAACTTTTGGTTTAAAATATGGTTTACCAACTTTAATTATGTTTAAAGATGGTGTAGAGGTTAGTCGCCTACCAGGTGGTGGAAATATGCAAGATGTAACAGAGTGGTTAAATAGCAATAAATAAAATATTTTATCTGCAAAAGAGATATTATGACTCATCAAAGCCAAATTACTCTTCCTAAATTTAATAGAGGAGTTTACTTAATTACAAAATATATTGAGCCTCATATTGGCTTAATTAAAACAGGTATTATAAATATTTTTTTGCAACACACTAGCGCATCTTTAGCAATTAATGAAAATTATGAAAAAGATGTGCGTTTAGATGTAGAAGATTTTTTAAACTCCTTAATACCTGATTGTTGGAGTGGCTTTAGGCATACTTTAGAGGGTTGTGATGATATGAGCGCTCATATGAAAAATATTTTTATAGGAAGTTCTTTAACAATTCCAATAAGCAATGGCAAACTAAATCTTGGCACTTGGCAAGGTATATATCTGCTTGAGCATAGAGATTATGCTTCTAATAGAAATTTAATTATTACCCAAATTGGTGAGTAGCTCTTTTCTAAAAGCAAAGTGCTTTTATTTTGCTATATTAAATAGCATTAGCTAATTTTAAACAATTAATATTACAATAATCAAAAATCTACTAAGGAATTTTTATGAAGATTATTGTTTTAGATAGTGCAACACTAGGAGATTTAGATTTATCACCATTAAACAACTTTGGAGAGGTGGTAATTTATCCTACTACAACATATGAGCAAACAATTAAGCGTTGCAAAGATGCGGATATTGTTATAACAAATAAGGTGATTTTTGATAGAGATATTTTAGAGCAGCTACCAAATTTAAAGTTAATAGCAGTTGCAGCAACTGGTATGAATAATGTAGATTTAGATTATGCAAAACAAAGAGCTATAGAGGTAAAAAATGTTGCTGGTTACTCTACAAATTCAGTTGTGCAAACTACATTTATGTTGGCTTTAGCCCTTATTGGAAAGTTAGAGTATTATAGCAATTATACAAGAAGTGGGCAGTGGAGTAAATCTCCAATTTTTACTAATTTAGAGAAAAGTTTTTTTGAAATTGCTGGTAAAAAATGGGGTATTATTGGGCTTGGAGAGATTGGTAGAAAAGTAGCTACTATTGCAAAATCTTTTGGTGCGGATGTTAGCTATTATGCTACAAGTGGTAAACCCCACTCTAACGAATTTGAGCATAAAGAGTTAAATGAGCTTCTAAGAAGTAGCGATATTATCTCTATTCATGCACCTTTAAATGAAAATACTCTAAATTTAATAGATAAAGATGAGTTAGATATGTTAAAAAGTGGAGCTGTGCTTTTAAATTTGGGTAGAGGTGGCATTGTAAATGAAGAGGCTCTTGCAGATGCAATTGATAATAAAAATATTTTAGCAGGGCTTGATGTTGTAGCAAATGAGCCAATAGAGGCAAATAATCCTCTACTGCAAATTAAAAATAGAGAAAATTTAATTATTACACCTCATTTAGCTTGGGGGAGTATTGAGTCAAGAGAGAGATTACTTAAAGGTATTATTAAAAATATAGAAGAGTTTTTGGAGAGAGTATGATAGATGTATTAGTAATTGGCAGTGGCGGAGCTGGATTAAGCGCAGCACTTAGTGCCAAAGAGGCTGGAGCAAAAGTTTTGGTTGTAAGCAAAGGTAAAGTTACAAATAGCCATACAGTTATGGCACAAGGTGGTATAAATGCGGCTCTTGCAAATGTTGAAGATGATAGTATAGATTTGCATATTAAAGATACAATCAAGGCGGCAAAATCGCTTAGTAGAGATAGTATGGTTACTAAGATGTGCAACAGTGCAATAGAGGCTATTGCTTGGCTTGAAACAAAGGGTGTTAATTTTAGCAGAGTAAATGGTGCAACTTCTCCTCTAAAATCTATTGCTCAAAGAAGACTTGGGGGAGCAAGTGCTAAAAGAGCTTGTTATGCTCAAGATTATACTGGCTTAAAGATTGTGCATACTTTAATAGATAGTGCCACAAAAGATAATATTGAATTTTTAGAAAACCACTACTTTTTAAGGTTAATTGTAGAAGATGGTATAGCAAAGGGTGCAATCTTTTTAGATATTAATGAAGGCACACTAAAAGAGATTTGGGCAAAGAGTGTAGTTGTAGCAACTGGAGGGTATGGAGCGATTTATAAAAATAATACTACAAATGCAAATTTTGCTGTTGGAGATGGATTGGTAAATCTTTTTAAGGCTGGAGCTGAAATTAGTGGCTTAGAGTTTGTTCAGTTTCATCCAACTGCACTTAAAAACTCTTTGGTTTTAGTAAGTGAGAGTGCTAGAGGAGAGGGTGGATATTTGGTAAATAGCAGTGGTGAACGCTTTGTTGATGAGTTGGCTGCTAGAGATGTGGTATCACGCGCAGTGTATGAGCAAATTCAAAGTGGTAAAGATGTTTTTTTAGATTTAAGACACCTAGATAGCAATCATTTAAAAGAGGAGATGCCTCAAGAGCTAAATTTATGCCAAATTTATGAAGGAGTTGATGCCACAAAAGAGTTAATACCAATTAAGCCTGTAGTGCATTATACTATGGGTGGAGTAGAGGTTAAGAGCAGTCATGAATGCACAACAATTAGTGGAGTTTTTGCAGTTGGTGAGGTGGCAAATGCAAAGGTTCATGGTGCTAATAGACTTGGAGGGAACTCTTTGCTAGAGATTATAACTTTTGGCAAAGAGGCTGGAGTAAATGCTGCAAATTTGGCAAAAGAGAGTGAATTTAAAGAGCCAAGTGATAGCTTTTTAAAAGAGCAACAAGCAGATATTGCAACTATCTTTGCAAAAGAGAATAGATATAACTTTTATGAAGCACAAAGTGAGCTTGGCGATATAATGTATAAAGATGTTGGAATTATTAGAGATGAAAGCTCACTAAGTAGTGCCTATAATAAAATAAAAGCAATTGAGTTT
>JAMONW010000025.1 GCA_027066355.1 Campylobacteraceae bacterium | reverse complement strand
CATAGCATAATGCAGTGCTTCTCCAAAATAGATTGCACTATAATCTTTACCTACACTCTCCTCTTCATTTACATCTGCACTCTCTTGCTTTCCATAGCTATTAATCTTTGAATTTAACTCTAAATATTTTTTCTTTATATCTCTTTTAATAGGTAAAACTTCTCCAAGTTTTATTGGCTCTAAATCTATTAAATCAAACTCACTATTTTTCTCTTTTTTATGAACTATCAAACCAAGTTCAGCACGTGTTAGAGCAACATACAGTAGATTTAATTTATCTCTAATTTGTAAATTTTTCTCTTTTTCAAGAGCCTTTGCATAGGCTGATACAAACAGCTCTTTTTTACTATATTTATAATATATTTTATCTATTTTAATTGGTGAGCTATTTTCAAAAAGCAACATATCTCTATTTGGAGCGCCCTTACTAAACCTATCAAGCACTATTACATACTTAAACTCAAGCCCTTTAGAGCCGTGAATTGTCATAATCTGTAATCCCTCTTTTGTGCTTTTTGCCAACTCTATATTTGAACCTTTAAATTCATCTAAAAACTCAACTATTGTATTAAAATTACTTGCAAACTCTAAAAGCTTTAAAATATTTAGATCATTACTAAAATATTTATACTCTCTAATTAATCTATCTAAGGTTGCAAATGGGCTAATATCTACCCTATAATCTTTAAATATATCATCTTTATACTCTAGCCCAATTTTTTGCAAAAATGGTTCAACATAAACTCTATGCCCAGTTAGCAAATACTCCAAAACACCAATAAGCGCTGCAACTTTAGGATTTGAGCGAAGTGAGCTTGATGTCTTTAAAATCGAATCAATTCCAAAACTATTAAGATACTCTTGTGTAGCTACACCATCTTTATTTGCAAAAACAAGAATAGCAATATCACTAAGTGCCACCCCTTTAGATATTAAAAATTCAATACTACTCTTTGCGCTATCTAATAACTCTTCACTTTGCCTAACTTCTATAAAGCCCTGCTCTTTAGAGTTTGGAATTTGTGGCACATATTGTGCAATTTTATCTACAAACCACTTATTAACCTGCTCTACAAGCAACTTTGCACTTCTATAATTTTTATCTAAATTGGCAATATTTATATTGTAATGCTCTCCAACATATCCAAAAAGCTCCTCTACTCCACCGCGAAAACGATATAGAGATTGTTTAATATCACCCACATAAAAAAATGTTCTAAAATCACTCTGCCCAACACCTGCAAAAATCTCATCTATAAGTGGTTTTAAAATTAAAAATTGCAATGCTGATGTATCTTGAAACTCATCAAGTAAAATATGTTTAAACTTAGTATCTAGTTTAAAGTATAAAAAATCTTTTGTAATTTCACTACTTAAAAGCCTATATGTATAGTATAAAATATCACTAAAATCAAGCTCTCCTTTTGATACAACACTCTCTAATCTAGCACCCTTATACTCACTATATAACTCAAACAAATAGTGCAATACACTTGCTTCTAAAGCCTTATGATAATTTGCAATTTTCTCCTTTAACTCTAAAAAAAGAGTATCTATTTGAGGCTCTGCTTTAACTGCTTTTTTATAGTAGTTATGCTCACTTAAACTCTCTTTTTTAAACAAATCTTTAGTAATAAATTTCTTAAAATTAATTTCACTAAAGCCCTTAATTGCACTATTACTAGCCCCTACTTTTTTAAGCAACTCTAAAATCTCTTCTCTTAAAACTACTATATCTTGCTCTATATTTTTAATAGGTTCTAAAATAAATTTATACTCTGGTAATAGAGCATCTAAGTTAAATAAATTATTATAAAGCTCTACTAAATCTTGACTTTTTCTCTTGTTTAAATTTATAGATAACTTCACCAAAGAGTTACTTTTACCATAATTTTCAACTCTTTGAACAAAATGTTCATTCAAATTATCATGAATACTCTGCTTTACTTTAAAGTCTGGTTCTAATCCAATTTGGAGTGCGCTGCTTCGTAAAATTGAACTAAAAAAACTATCAAGAGTAACAATATAATTAGGTAACTTTAAAAATTTTGCCAAAACTTTTGGCTGATTTGCCAAAATTTCATCTTTGCTTAAATTATACTCACTGCTTAAACTATTTAAAAAATCATCCTCTTTATCAAGATTTTTCAAAAGCTTAAGCACCCTTTGCTTCATCTCATTTGCAGCCTTTTTTGTAAAAGTAGCTGCCAAAATCTCAGTAGGACTCTGATTTTTAAAAAGCAAAGCAATATAACGCAAAGCCAAAGCATAAGTCTTTCCACTACCAGCACTAGCAGAATAAGCAAAAAACTCTTTACCATTAAAACTACTCATAAACAACCACCCAATTCTCTAGCCTTTTCATAATACAATTCTTAATTCATAACTCGTAATTCACAATTCATAACTCTACAGATACTCCCCTCTATGACAAAGCAGTTGATAAGCACAATATCTGCAATTTTGTAAATTTTCACACCTACTTGCTTCAAAGCTATCGATATTTTTTAAATACTCAATATGCTCTATTAACTTTTTATCTTTATTTTCAAACTCTTCTAAATATATTAATTTAGAGTTATTTAAAATCTCTATAAATGCAAAATCTATACTATTTAGGGGCTTATTAAGCAATTTTGCATAAATACTCATTTGAAAATCGTTAAGTTTTTGAGTATCTTTAATATTTGCACTCTTTGTTGAGCCACTTTTATAATCAATTAGCAGTGAAAAATCACCCTTTTTATCAAGTCTATCAACTCTACCTTTAAACTTTAAACCATTAATCTCTCCGGCTACATCAAATTCACAAGCTAAAACTTTGTAACCTTGTTTAAAATGCTCTATTTGCGCCTCAAAAAATGGTTCTAACATCTCTACCCATAAAGGTTTTTTATAAAAATACTCTATACTCCCTTCTATCTTGCCAAGCTCTACTAAAAAAGCTTTTTTAAGCTCATCTTTACTTTTATAATTACTATTTGGAGTAATAACTTTTGCTAAAATATTATGTAACACCCTACCCTCATTTATCTCTTTGCTTGGTGGCTCTTGCAACCCTTTAATATAGCGATAATAAAATTTTCGTTTGCACTCTAAAAAACTCTTTAGCATAGTTGCTGACCATACATAATTTTTAGCACTAAAGGCTACTTCAATATCATCTTTATAGCTATTTGGCAAATAGTTGCTCTTATTGGGGTATAAGATATTTAGTGGAGTTTTATACCTTGTTATTTTACTATCTAAACCAAGTTCATACAAAAATTTAGAGGGTTGAAGGGTTGAACTCTGCACATAAATTAAAGCACTCTTTTTTGCTCTCTCTAGCACTCTTGCATAGTAATACTTTTGTAAATTCTCTCTATCATCTTTAGTTGGAAGCTTTGCATAAGCCCTTACAGCACTATTTAAAAATCTATCTTTATTTGAAATTGAAGGAACTATACCCTCATTAAAATCTATTACTACAACTCCATCGAAACTTACACTTCTACTCTCTAAAATTCCAATTACTGTTACCTTACCACCACGAGTATCATCTAGTGTATGCTTGTTAATATTTTGAAGCCACAAAAATAGCCACTCTTTTAAGCTAAATCTATAATTGCTATATATTTTATTAAACTCAAAATAGCTCTTAAGCAAATTTAATTTATCTAAGACATCTTCAAACTCACCCTCTCTATAAAGAGGTAAATTTATCTCCTTTAATTTATTAAAAAACTCATCTACATTAGCTCTATTTTGCTCTAAATTGTCTATAGAAATGCCATTTATAAACAAAAACTCTTTTGCTAACTCATCACCCCTAATAGCACTATAAAGTTGCTCTAAATAGATATAACTACTGTGATTTCTATAAGCTCTACCCATTGCAAAGTTTAAATTATTTAACTTATCATAAGCTTCAATAGTAGAAACTATTGACTCATCAGGCACAATAAGGGCAATTTTATCTGGGCTTATACCACTTTGCACAAACTCCTCTATTTTTGCAAATGCAATAGCAATTTGCTCTAGCCTCTCTCCTGTTTCTATAACTTCTGAATTAATCTCTATTGGCGTATATTTAGTATTAGTTATCTCTTTTGTGCTTAGGTTAAACTCAATATATGAATTTTGCTCCAATTTTATGCCAAGCTCCAAAAAACTCTTAACTATTTTTTGATTATATGCAGTTGTGCGAAGTTTTATAATAAATGGCTTTATTTTAGAAATCTCTAAAAAGAGATTTAACTCAAATTTAGTTAAATACCCCTCAAGTTCCAAA
>JAMONW010000024.1 GCA_027066355.1 Campylobacteraceae bacterium | reverse complement strand
ATTTTAGCCTCACCAGGAATAAATACTCTATCTGTTAAACTATTTTTATCTAAAATATCCTTATAATTTTTAAGCAATTTCTCCAAAACTGATAAATCTCGTTCAAACTCGGCATAGCTATCGGCAATATAAAGTTCATTAATCGATACACCCTCAGCATTTACCTCTTCAAAAAATCTAAAAAAATCGTCTGCTTGAGTATAAAATTTAACTAAGTTTAAATTACTTTTTAAATTACCAAACTCCTTAAAATCAGCAGCCTCTTTTAGATAAATTGATCTAAGCAAACTATTAATTAAAGCCTTTTTACCAAGAGTAGTAGCCTTTGCTTCAAAATCAGCAATAGTAGCCATTTGGGGTAGCAAGGAGTTACTATCTATAAACTCCTCTTTTTTTAACCTAATAGCTCTTGAAGTAGCAAATATATAGAGATAGTTACTATTCATAACTATTTTAATTTAACGCCATATGTATCTATATACTTAGTATCATTACCCATTTTTACTCTTGCTCTTAAGATATAGCGACCCAATTTATTAACTTTTAAATCTTTTACTTTATATTCACCATTTTCAAATGCCACTTTGCCATATTTAAAATCATCTTTTTCTGTTTGTGGGCGTGTTAAAAGCAAAGTTACATCAGCACTGTTTACTACTTTGCCATCTTTTGTAGTAACTATATAGCTATAACTTACTTTATTATCCAACTTATAGTGAATATGTGCTTTTCTTTTTAAATGTTTTGGCTTAAAGTTTGTTTTCTCCAATCCTTTAACTTCAACATTATATTTAGCATCAAATCTAGCTTCTGAATCCTCTATTTCTCTAGCCTTACTATCTGCTTCTTGATATTTCTGCATAAACTCATTAGACTCATGCACAGGTAAAGATATTGTATTTTTAATAGTCCAATACCCCAAAGTCAAGCCAATAAATAAAAAGCCAAGTATCATATATGGCCAATATTTTCCGCTATCATTATCATTATTACTCATAAACTATCCTTTTTTTTGATTTTAATTTATACATTTGTTATTTTTAAAAAATAAATATGCATCACTCCCAAAAAGTAGAAATCTAAAAGCAATACAACTTTTTTAGATTCCTAGCTCTTTGGGAATGACAAAATATCTCTCATTTTGGGATTAACCCAAAATCTCCACTCTGCAGCACTCTCAATTCTCCATTTTCAATTATCAACTCTTCTTAGTAAATATTGGTCTTACAAAAAAGAACCATATAACTATAATAGAGCCAATAATTATTAGTGTATTAACAATTTTTAATACCCAACCACCACCATTTTTAATAGTGCTTTTTAACTTAACACCTTTTGTTTTTGCAACTTCATCTGCCATCTCAGAGTATGCTTGAACCAATCCAACATCATATTTAGATTGCAAAGAGTTACTATCTTTACTTGCAATTACTTTAATAGCATAATCTAAAATTTCACCTTTATCTAATTTATTTAGTAACTCTTTTGGTTTAGCTATTAAGTGTATTCTTTTGGAATTTGGAGCAAAAACAATAGCTACATAAGGTTCTTCTAACCCTTTATAACCCTTAATAAAATCATATACACTAACACCTCTATCTATCTTTTTATTTGTTGTAATTAAATATCCATTAATAGCAGTTTTATTTTTAAGTTCAACACCTATTTTCTCAATAAAATCAGCAGCTTTTGGTGAAACCAAATGATCATTTATAAGAAAATTTGCACTTAAAAAGTATGGCATTAATAGTAAAAAAAATATTTTAAATCTATTTATCAATATATATCCTTTTAGTTTAAGATACTTGATTTTATAACATATATTATTAATTTTGAATTATTTTAAGAAGAAAAATTGTATAAATAGAGATTATGTAGCAAAAGCAAGATTATCTTGCTCTTGCATACATTTTTTAGCTTATAAATAAGTGATTAGGAGTTAATACTGACCAAGCAGTAATAGCTGCAGCAATCACCAATAAAAGTGTAATTAATTTATTCATATCCATTATCTACCCCTTATCTTTTTGATAGATCATACTTAGCATTATCTTTGCTAATCATCTTAACATTATCTACACTGCTAACAATTGGTGCTGGATCATAAAAATGTTTAGCCTCTCTCTTCTCCACAGCAATTGCATTTGTCAATAAAAAAGCCAATATACTAAGCAATAATGCAGTAGCAATTAACATACCAGTAATACCATTTAGTTTAAATAAACCTCTACTTGTGTTCTCTGCCATATCCTACTCCTTACTTAGCACTTGATAGTGTTTTAATATACTCTGCAAGAGCTTTATCTTGAACTTCTGTAAATCTATTAGCAAATGATGGCATTCTACCAATGCTACCTTGCTTACCATGAGTTAATACTTGTGCAATTAAAGTATCATCAATTTGTGCTAAGTTAGGTGCTTGACCATTATTACCTTTACCATCTTGTCCGTGGCATCCAGCACATGTTGCCCAAGCTGTTGGTGCTTTACCTTTTAACCCACCTGCTACATAAGCTGCTACATCTTCAGCATCTTTACCTTGTGCTAAACCAGCTGGCATTGCACCCATTGGATATTTAAAATAGTGTGAACCATTTTTAATAACATGTAATACTTGAGCTTTAGAAATTCTGTGTGTTAAGTCGTGTGCTTTACCATCAAGACCATCACCACTATTACCATGACAAGGCGCACATTGAACTAAGAATATAGATTCACCCATATTTACTAAATCTTCTTTAGTTGCATCTTTCCACTTTTTCTCAAACTTTGTATTATAAGTTTTAGTCTCTTTATTCCACTCACCAATTTGGCTATAAGCATTTAATGGATAACCCATCAAAAAATACCAAATAGCCCAAATAAGTGTTCCTACATAAGACCAAGCCCAACCGCTAGGTAACTCATTTTTATACTCACCAATACCATCCCAATTATCTTCTGCAAGTTCACCTGTTGCACTATCACTCTTCATTTGCTGCATATACTTTGCAGATACACCAAAAGTTAAAACTGCAATCGCAATAGCACCTATAAAAGTAATCATATTAATTGGATCACTTAAATCAATGTGCATCTGTTTAATAACAACAAATGTAGCAACAATTAGCACACCTGCCATTACTAATGCTTTGACTATCATAGCATTCATTAATCTACTCCTTCTTTTCTTTATCTAATTTAGGATTTATCTCTAAAGGTTTACTGTCTAACTCGTCATCTAGTGCGAGTTTTCCATACTTTTCATAATCTTTTATACCCTTTTTTTCACTACGATAGATATAGACTATATAGTAGTAAAACAAAAACACCACCACTCCTGTTCCTATAACATACATATAGGCTCTAATTTGTTCTATATCTGTCGCACTCATCTGTTAACCTTACTTTAATCTATTCAAATATGCAATTAATGCTACAACTTCTGGAACCTTACCTGATTCAACTGCTTTAACTAAATCTTCTCTTTTTGTTGCTTTTGCAATTTTAAGAGCTTCTGGTAAAATTTTTGTTTTTAACTCTTTTTCATAAGCTGCTTTACCAGGTGCAATATCATCACCATAAGGTGTTCCAAATACTTTTTTAACAGTAACTGCTTCTGCGTAAGCTGTTTCTAAATCTGCAGCATTTGTATATTGATGCTTATATGCTGGCATAATAGAATCTGGAACTACAGATTTTGGATTCCACATATGGTTTGCATGCCAATCTGCTGTTCTATAATTTCCAATTCTGTGCAAATCTGGACCTGTTCTTTTTGAACCCCAAAGGAATGGTCTATCATAAGCATACTCACCACTTAATGAGTATTGACCATATCTATCAGTCTCAGACTTAAATGGTCTAATTAACTGTGAATGACAAGCAATACAGTTATCTTTTTTATAAACCTCTTTACCAGCTAATTGTAAAACTGTATAAGGCTTAAGACCTTTAACTGGTCTAGCCGCTTCTGCAAAGTTTGGTAAAATCTCAATCAAACCAGCATAAGCAATTACCACAAATACACCCACTGCAAAAAAGAATGGGTTTTTTTCTAACCAATGAAACATATTCCTACCTCCTCATTAAGCCATAGGCGATCTATATCTAGGCTCTTGCTCAAGTCTTCTACCTGCTGTTGCAGTTTTAAAGAAGTTATAAGCGAACATAAATACACCAATTAAGTATAGTAAACCACCAAGCGCTCTAATAGCATAGTATGGGTGAAGAACTGATACAGTATCTATAAAGCTATATACTAAGTTACCATACTCATCAACTGCTCTCCACATCATA
>JAMONW010000023.1 GCA_027066355.1 Campylobacteraceae bacterium | reverse complement strand
AAAAAATTATCAAAAGATGTGGTAATTTTACGCTTGGGTGGTTTGATGGGTTATGATAGAGTAGCTGGTAAATATAGCCAAAATAGTATAGTTACAAATGGCTCTACAAATTATATCTACAAAGATGATGTAGTATCAATTATTGCTAAAATAGTTGAACTTAAAATAAAAAATAGAATATATGACGTAGTTGCTCCAATTCAAAGCACAAAAAAGATAATCTACAAACAAAATGCTAAAAAATTTGGCTTTAAAGAGCCACATTTTAATAGCTATTTTGAAGAGGGCTTAAATCTAAATCCAAATAGACTTTGCAAAGAGTTAAACTACACCTTTAAAAAAAGTAGTGTATTGGATTTTTGGAATTAAAACCAATTTAGCTCTTTTAAAACTATCCTCCAAGGGTAGCTAACTCCTCTATATATTTAGCTACATCTTCTATATCTTTATCACTCAAAGAGGAGGCTTGTCCTTTCATAAGCTGACCAAAGCCATATAGGTTTAAATTGCCATTTTTATACTCTTTTAGTTGATAAATTGTTGTTTCTCTATCTTGTCCAGCAATTGGAGCCGATTTGTCAAGAGCCTTTTTTTCGCCTTTTTCTCCATGACAAGCTTTACATCTTTGCCAAATCTCTTTACCATTTTTATTAATGCTACTATTTGGAGAATTTACTATTGTATTTTCACCATTTGAACTATTAATACCTCTTTTGTAAGTTTTTGTATTTTGACAACCAGATGCTACTAAAATAGTTACTAGCATATATTTATATATATTTTTCATAAATCTCCTTTATCTTCAATTTTAGATACTAACTCTCGAACCTTTAAAACACTATCTGCATTTAAAGATATTGAGTCAATTCCCATCTTTACTAAATACTCTGCAATCTCAGGATAATCTGATGGGGCTTGTCCGCAAATTCCTACATATTTACCAGCCTCTTTGCAACTATTAATAACACTCTTAAATTGAGCTTTCATAACTGGGTGTCGCTCATCAAAAATATCTGAAACTAAATCGCTATCTCTATCAACACCCAAAGTAAGTTGCGTTAAATCATTTGAGCCAATGCTATAGCCATCAAAAATTTTAAGATATTCACTTGCTAAAACAACATTACTTGGTATTTCACACATTGCATAAACCTCTAAGCCATTAACGCCTTGCTTTAAGCCCACACTTTGCATAATATCTATAACTTTTTGCCCCTCTTGTGGGGTTCTAACAAATGGAATCATAAGTTTAATATTATCAAGCCCCATCTCTTCGCGCACATATTTTAAAGCCTCTAGCTCCCATTTGTAAGCCTCTTTATAAACATCGCTATAGTAACGACTCGCACCCCTAAAGCCAATCATTGGGTTCTCTTCATCTGGCTCAAACCCTTTTGCGCCAATCATCTTTTTATACTCATTGCTCTTAAAATCGCTTGTTCTAACAATCACAGGGCGTGGATAAAACGCTGCTGCAATCATCCCCACACCCTCGCTAATTCTTTTAATAAAGAAATCTTTTGCATCCTTATAAGCACTTATAATTTTTAAAATTTTCTCTTTTTCATCAACTTCATTACCATAATACAACTCTTTTAGAGCTAGTGGATGCACCTTGATATAGTTGTTTATAATAAACTCCATTCTTGCTAACCCAACCCCATCTACAGGCAATTGGCTAAAGCTAAAGGCTCTTGTTGGATTACCAATATTTAGATAAATTTTTGTCTTTAGCTCTTTTGTGCTATCTAAATTAATCACCTCTTTGCTAAATGGAATTAACCCCTCATAAACATATCCAGTATCACCAACAGTGCAATCTATGGTTACTTCCATATCGCTTTTTAAAACCTCTGTAGCATTATGGCACCCAACAACTGTTGGCACTCCAATCTCTCTTGCTACGATTGCAGCGTGGCAAGTTTTGCCACCACGATTTGTTACAACAGCACTTGCAATTTTCATTGCTGGTTCCCAATCTGGATCAGTAATATCAGTAACTAAAACATCTCCTGCCCTAAATGCATTAATTTCAGCCAAAGAGTTTATCACACGCACCTTTCCACTACCAATTTTTGTGCCAATTGCGATACCTTTTGTTAAAACTTTATGCTCTCCCTTTTGCAAATGGTATCTTACCTCTTGCAAATTATCTTTTTGACTTTGCACAGTTTCAGGACGCGCTTGAACAATATAGATTTTACCATCAAAACCATCTTTTGCCCACTCAATATCCATAGGTTGGTATTTATGAGCCTCTTTGGAGTAATGCTCTTCAATTAAAAGCGCATATTTAGCCAACTCTATAACCTCTTTATCGCTAATTGAAAATACCCTCTGTTTGCTTGGTGGGGTATCTACATTTACAGTAGTTTTACCACTGCTTGGATTTGCATAAATCATCTTTACAGCCTTTTTACCAAGGCTTCTTTTTATAATTGCTCTTTTGTTCTCTTTTAGTTTTGGCTTATATACATAAAACTCATCAGGATTAACCATCCCTCCAACTACATTCTCTCCAAGCCCCCAAGATGAGGTAATTAGCACAACATCCTCAAAGCCACTCTCTGTATCAATACTAAACATCACTCCACTACTTGCTTTATCGCTTCGCACCATCTTTTGAATACAAATAGATAAACCCACATCAAAGTGGCTAAAGTTTCTGCTTTGGCGATAGCTAATTGCTCTTGCAGTAAAAAGCGACGCAAAACAGAGCTTTACATAGTGAATTAAACTTGAAGCCCCAACCACATTTAAAAATGTATCTTGTTGTCCAGCAAATGAGGCATCTGGCAAATCTTCAGCAGTTGCAGAGCTTCTAACTGCCACATCTAATGCCTCTTTGCCATACTCAAGGCTTAATCTCTCATAAGCCCTTAAAATCTCATCTTGCAAATCATTTGGAAGAGGGGTAGAGAATATTAAATCTCTAATTTGCCTACTTCTGCTCTCTAAAACACCAATATCTATACTGTCAACATCACTTAAAAGCTCTTTTATTTTATCTTTTATGCCACCAGCTTCAAGCAGATAAAAATAAGCTTTTGCAGTAATTGCAAAACCATTTGGCACATTTACTCCAAGAGGTGTTAATTTTTGATACATCTCACCCAATGATGCGTTTTTACCCCCAACAATTGCCACATCTGTATTTCTAATTTGCTTAAAAAATTTAATAAAACTCATCACTTATCCTTTGAGTATTCTTAAAATAATTATAGCAATATTAAATGTTTTTAGCTCAAATAATGCCATAAAATAGTAAAAATTTATTTGTGGTTACATTAGGTAACCAAAATAGCATAAAGCAGAGTAATTTACTCCTATAAGAAGATTTTAATCAATCTAACGCTAATTTAGTAATAAATATAAATTATTAGGAGTGTGAAAATGAGTAGTGAAATTTACTATCCAAATCCAGATTTTGCAAAAGATGCAAGAATTAACTCAATGGAGCAATATTTTGAGCTTCAAAACAAAGCAAAAGAGGATTATGAAGGCTTTTGGAGAGGCTATGCAGATGAGAAAATAGAGTGGCTAAAGCCATATAGCAAAGTTTTAGATGAGAGTAATGCTCCATTTTATAAGTGGTTTGTTGATGGTAAGTTAAATGTTTGTAATCAGTGTGTAGATAGACATTTAGCTACAAAAGGGGAGCAAACTGCTATTTTGTTTGAAGGCGATAGAGGTGATGTTGAGCATATTAGCTACAATGAGCTTTCAAAACGCGTTAATAAGATGGCAAATCTACTAAAGAGTCTTGGTGTTAAAAAAGGCGATAGAGTGGTGCTTTATATGCCAATGATTCCAGAGTCTGCTTATGCAATGTTAGCGTGTGCTAGAATTGGGGCAATTCACTCAATTGTATTTGGTGGATTTAGTGCAGAGGCTCTAAGAGATAGAATTGATGATGCAAAAGCAAAGCTTGTAATAACAGCAGATGGAGCTTATCGTAAAGGTAAACCATATCTGTTAAAACCAGTTGTTGATAAGGCGCTAGAGCAAGGTGGTAATAGCGTTGAGTCGGTTTTGGTTGTTAAAAGAAATAATGAAAATATAGAGTGGGTAGAGGGTAGAGATAAAGATTACAACTCTTTAATTAATGAACAAAGCGATGAGTGCGCTTTTGAACCAATGGATAGCGAAGACCCACTATTTTTGCTTTACACAAGTGGTAGCACAGGCAAACCAAAGGGTGTTCAACACTCTCAAGCTGGTTATATTTTGTGGGCGCAAATGACAATGGAGTGGGTATTTGATGTTAGAGAAAATGATGTTTACTGGTGCACAGCTGATATTGGCTGGATTACAGGG
>JAMONW010000022.1 GCA_027066355.1 Campylobacteraceae bacterium | reverse complement strand
GCATTTAATTTATTTATTGAAATATATAAGTCATATAACTCTTGAACCAAAGGTGGATTTTTATCTTTAAGACGCAAACTCTTCTCGTGATACTCTTGTGAGAATAGCTCTAATACTGGCGCAATCAAAATAGCATGACTTGATGCAATGTATCTTCCAGATTCTGTATAAATATCTGGTTCATCAACACCTTTCTTTTTTGAAATCTCTTGCATTAAAAAAATTACATCATTTGCAAACTCTTTTATAGAGTAGTTTCTAGTATAATCTTTTTGTGATTGAGAATACTCAACAGCTAAGCCCCCACCAATATTTATTGCTTTAAGGTTATATGCCCCTACTCTTTTTAAATCTGCATATATATTTCCAGCTTCTCTTAGAGCTTTTTTTAGTGGGCTAATATCTTCCATTTGTGAACCAATATGAAAATGTATCATTAAAAACTGTTCAATTAAACCATTGGCTTCAAGCATTTCACAAGCTTCTAAAAGCTCTGTAGATGTTAAGCCAAATTTTGAACCATATCCACCACTTTTTGCCCAAACTCCTATTCCAGAACTATGCAACCTAATACGCATACCAATATTTGGCAATCTTGTATTTTCAAAACTCTCTTTAAATTCATTATGAACATCTATAATTGCTTCTAGTTCATTTAACCCCTCTATTGTTATGGTAATATCATGTCCACTCTTTGCAGCAATAAAACATAGAGCTATCATCTCTTTATCTTTAAAGCCATTTACAGTAATTGGTGAGCCAAGTGGCGTTTTTGACATAGCGATAATTAACTCAGCCTTACTACCAGCTTCCAAACCATAATTATACTCTTTAGATAAAGCTACAATCTCTTCTACAAAACCTGGGTATTGGTTTACCTTTAGTGGGAAAACAGCTTTGAAATTGCCTCTATAATTAAACTCTTTAGAGGCACTTTTAAAGTTATTAAAAAGTATATCTATCTGTTTTTTTATTAAATGGGGCAATCTTATTAAAATTGGACCCTTATAGCCTCTGTTTCTAATATCTTCTGTAATTTTTAATAGTGATGGCTTTTTAAAGCTATTTATTACTACTTCATCCCCATTAATTGTAAAGTTCCCATCTCCCCAAATTGATAAACCATAATCATTTAGCATTCTTAAACTCCATTATAAATTACGATATTATACTAAATTTTATATTATCTCTAATTATTAATGATTAATTTATAATAAGTAGCTATAATGTTTTTTGAAAAGAGTGAGGATAGATTCTCTTCTTGCAATGCGTTACGTCTTAAAAAAAGTGTTACCCTGCTAGAAAACTTCCACATATATTTTCCGCTTCATCATAGATGTAAGTGTAATTTATTTTTAAAAGGTAGAAAAATGTCAAATGTTTTAGAAGGAACTGTTAAATGGTTCAACGATGAGAAAGGTTATGGTTTTATTAGCCAAGACAATGGAGAAGGTGATCTTTTTGTTCACTTTAGACAAGTTAATAACCCAAGTGGTGGTAGAGTAACATTAGAAGATGGTCAAAAAGTAACTTATACGATTGGCGAAGGTCAAAAAGGTCCTCAAGCTGAAAATGTAACTGCAGTTTAATTTTTAATTTTCTTAAAAATCAACATAAACTAAGAGTAAAATTTACTCTTAGTTACTTCAACTTTAAAATAAAAACTAATCTAAAATATCAATAATTTCACCACCACCAAGTAATTTATCATTATCATAAAATACTGCAAACTGTCCTTTGGCAACACCATACGCAGGTTCATTTAGTTCTATTAAACCAATATTATTATCAATTTTTACATTGCCTTCAATACCATTTGTTCTATAACGCACTTTTATATTTGCATTAAAATCTTTTTTATCTATAAATAGATTAAGATTTGAGATTATTATACTTTTCTTTGCCAAATCATCTTTTTTACCAACTATAAGAGTATTATTTTTAGCATCTATATCTACAACATAGTGAGGGTCATGCGCTCCTTTTACAAAAAAACCTCTTCTCTTACCAATTGTGTAGTGCATAAATCCTTTATGATGCCCTACTTCATTGCCTTCTATATCTTTTACTATACCTTGGTTGTCGGTATTTGTATGCTCCTTTAAAATATCTATATAGCTATCTTCTACAAAACAAATTTCGCTACTCTCACTTTGGGTTGCTAACTCTTTTAGCACCTCAATTTTTCTAGCATACTCTTTTACATCACTTTTTAGCCACTCACCAAGTGGAAAAATAGCCCTATTAATTACCTCTTTTTTAACTTCTGCTAAAAAGTAGCTTTGGTCTTTGCTATCATCAATACCTTTGTATATAAACCCATCTTTAACTCTAACATAATGCCCTGTAGCAATATGCTCTATACCTAAACTATTAGCAAACTCTATCATCTTACCAAATTTTATTTTTCTATTACAAATTACACATGGGTTTGGTGTTAAACCCTCTTTATAAGAGTTTACAAAATAGCTATATACTTCATCTCTAAAGGTATCTTGAATATCGTGAATATGAAGTTTAACTCCTAAGTAATCAGCTATCTTTTGAGCCTTCTTGATATTGGCACTATTTAGATGCTCTAAATTGTGCATAACCATATATACACCCTCTACTTCAAACCCTTGCTCTTGTAAAAGAAGTGCTGTTACAGTAGAGTCAACCCCACCACTTAAACCAACTAATACCTTTTTCATAAAATTTCCTTAATCTCTAAGTAGATATTTTTTGCAATATATAAATTTGCTTTAGCAAAATCTTTTTTGTTTTTAGTTAAAATAACATCTAGTGGAGCTTTTGAAATGGCAACTCTTTTAGCAAATATATCTCTACTAAGTATATATTTAATTCTAAAACTATCTCTTTGTTTTTTTATTTTTAATTTTTTATTAATACTCTCTTTTGTCTCTAAAAAGAAGTATAATCCATCACTAAGTAGATTTGCACTCTGTAAAATATCTTCATATTTTACAATATCAACTTTTAAAAAACCTTGCTCAATCTCTATCCAATTACCTTTTTTAAGGCTCTTTAAAAGCTCTTTTTTTAGCTCTATTGGCTCACTTATCAAAGCCCTATTTTCAAAGCCAACTAAGCTATTTGCCTGTTGGTTATTTTCCATTCACTTCACCAATAAAGTGTTCTAAAATTGCTCTTTTAGTTGCTATTTGCAAATCATCTGGAACATTTTGCCCTGTGCTAATAAATGAAACTGGAAGTTTTGTATCTAGTAAAAAAGCAATTAAATTGCCACTGTTTCTAGTTTCATCAACTTTTGTAATAATAGTTTTTTCTATATTTAAAAACGAAAAATGCTCATAAATATCTTTTAAATCAACATACTTTGAAGCACCAGAAATTACCAAATTTACACAACTACTCTTTTGGCTACTTTGCTTATATACATCTACCATTCTAATAAGTTTATCTAAATCATAAGGTGAGCTACCAGCACTATCCATAAAAATAAGCTCTTTATTGCTTAATTGATACATTAAATTTTGCACATCTTTAGGGTTATCAACACAATAGTAATCAATTCCCAAACTCTTAGCATAAAAGCCAAGTTGTTCATAAGCCCCTACTCTAAAGTTATCCAAATTTACAATAGCAATTTGCTCTGATTTAACACCCTTTTTAATACACCAAGCTGCTATTTTTGCTAAATTTGTAGTTTTACCAACACCTGTTGGACCAACAAAAATATTTACTCTTTTATCTATTGGCTTTTTTGATATTGTTATAGAGTCTTCTATCTCTTCTAATACAAAAGATAGTAAAAGTGCTTTATCTTCTGCTACTTGTGTTCCAGCAAATGGGTCTAGCATATGATTTACCCAACTCTCATTTAAGCCTCTTTTAATAAGAATATTTTTAACTTCATCTAATTTAGAGTTATCTTTACTTTTTGGCTGAAGCACCTCTTTCATTCTATCCATTTTTGCTTTTAATATAGAAATCTCTTCAAGCAAAGCCTCCTCTTCATCAATTCCTGCAAATCTTTTAAATGTATCTTCATCAACTTCAATAGTAATTTCTGATTGTAATTTTCCATCTTTATCTTTATATTGAGAAGCTTTAATTACTTTAAAGTTATCAATAGAGCCATACTTTTGTATTGCCAACTTATAAGCATCATTTGGTGTTGGTGCTATAAAACTCTCTTTAAGCATTTTGCTCCTTTTAAAAACTTTAGTGGTAAAAGCACACTCTCTCTTTCTTTCCAATGTAAATGAGGAACTATGAGTTTTGGTGCTTTATTAATTTTTCTTTTTTCATAAAATATTATATCTAAATCTAGCGTTCTTGGGCTATCTTTGAACTCTCTTTTTCG
>JAMONW010000021.1 GCA_027066355.1 Campylobacteraceae bacterium | reverse complement strand
CAAAAAATAGATACTATCAAAACTGCAATTGCAACCCCACTTACATTTGCAATTTCAAAAATTTTACCAGCTACTGTTGCACCAATTCCCATACCTACATAAGCAAATGTATTTGCAACACCAAGAGCAGCACCCTTTTGATGAGCTTTTGCAAATTTACTTACAAAACTTTGAAGCAAAGGTTCAAACATATTAAAGCCAATAAAAAATAGAGATACCCCTACACCAAACAACCAAAGTTTAGTAGAAAAGCCCATTAAGATAAAAGCAACTGCAATTACTGCAATAGAGATTAAAAAAATCTGCTTACCTTTATTATACTTTTCTCCAAATACTGCTGCTGGTCCCATAGCTACAATACCTAAAATAACTGCTGGTAGATAGACTTTCCAAAACTCTCCAATTGGCAAATGGAATGTATTTTTAAGCACCATAGGAATTAAGAAAAATGCAATTGCCATTGTAGAGCTATGGAAAAGGAAAGTTATATACATTCTTTTTAAATCAGCATCTTTAAATACACTACTTACCTTTGCCTCCTCTTCACTAAAAGTGTGAGTTATTTTTGGTGGATTTGGCACAATTGTATAGAGTAAAATAATAGAGAAAAATGCCATACCAGCAGTTAAAGTAAATAGGCTTGGAACTCCCCAAATACTTCCAACAAGTGGTCCAAACACCATAGCACCTGTGAAAGCCAGGGCAATTACCATTCCCATAATTGCCATAGCATGAGCTCTCTCATCCTCTTTTACATGATCACTAATCATTGCAATAATAACAGAGCCTATAGCCCCAGCACCTTGTAAAAAACGCCCAATTAATAGAGTCCAAATATCATTTGCTCCAGCTGCAATTAATGAACCTGTTCCAAATATAATAAGCCCTATTGTAATTGCACTCTTTCTGCCAATTTTATCACTTAATATTCCAAATGGAACTTGAAGCATTGCTTGAGTTAAAGCATATCCTCCAACAGCTAAACCAACAAGTGTTGGAGTAGCCCCTGGCAAATGCAAAGCATAAGCTGAAAGCACAGACATTACAATAAATAATCCTAAAAATCTTAAACCTATTATTAAACTTAAATGCCAAACTTTGGCAATAATTTGTTTCATTATTATCCTTTTTAGATATAATTATATATATTTTGTGATTATATACTCAAAAAGGTTTAAAGTGGCTAAAATAGTAATAGCAAGTGGAAATAGAGGTAAAATTAAAGAGTTTCAAGAGTTATTAAATATAGATATAACTCCTTTTTATGAGCTTTTAGGCAATATTGAAATTGAAGAAAATGGCACAACTTTTGCTCAAAATGCACTAATTAAAGCTAAAGAGATATATAACAAACTTGGCAAAGAGTATATTGTTATCTCTGATGATAGTGGAATAAGCATTAATGCTCTTAGTGGGAAACCTGGAATTTACTCTGCTAGATTTGCAGGAGATAATGCAAGTGATAAAGAGAATTTACAAAAAGCAGTAGATGAGTTAAAAAAATTAAATTTAAACTCTTCAAAAGCCCACTATAGCGCTGCTATTGCTATAGTTTCAAAATATGGAGAGTATATAGTTCATGGCTGGATGTATGGAGAGGTAATTAGCACTCCAAGAGGAGATAAAGGCTTTGGCTATGACCCAATATTTATACCAGAGGGCTTTGATAAAACTTTAGGTGAATTAGATAGCAACATTAAAAAAGATATCTCTCATCGTTCAAAAGCCTTGCGTTTAGCAGTTCCAATAATAGATATGTTAAAAAGGATAAAAAGTTGAAAAAAGAGCAGTTTTTAAAAGATATAGAGATAATTTACAATAAATTAACCAAAACTCAAGAGTATTATAACAATTTTTTTGATTTAGCCAAAGGCAAAGAGCATAAAGAGGCTCAAAATTTAGTAGATGAATTTTTAGAATCAGTAGGAATAGAAAAAAGTAAAGAAGCAATTGTTGCAAGTTTAACATACTTAATAAATTTACGAGAAGATTCACTAGAACAACTCCTAAAACAGCAGGGTTTTACACAAGAGCAAATAGATACAAAACTAGAACTTGCATATAAATTCAACTCAAAACGCTACCTCTCAAGATTTGAAGAGCTAATAACTTACATAGAAGAGAATAATCTCTTAACTCCATTTTACAGAAGCTTAATAAGTGGCGTTCATAGTGTTGGGGAGAGTATTACTAAGTGGCAAACAAAATGGAGAGCGCATATTATAAATAGCGTAAATAGGGAACTTTATGAACTATTTAAAGGTGATGAAGATAAAATTTTTGAGATGTTGCAAAAGCAGAGTCTGCTAGATTGCAAAGATGGCAAAATTGCCGATAGATGCTACTCTGTTTTGGTAAATACTAAAAATGGCTACAAAAGATTATCTTATGTAGATGCTTTTGCAAACGAAGTTATAGAAGTTTCAGATAAAATCTCAATTTTATTAGAGATACTAAAGAGCCAAGAAGATGAAGTATATAATCAAAAGAGTGAATGGATAACATATTTTAAAGCTATTAAAGAGGCATTTTTACACTCAAATCCTGATGAATTGGTATCACTATGGGCTAATGTTGATAGAGCTTGGATGAAAATAACTACACCTTTGCAAGTTGGACATCCACTAGAGTATTATGAAGATAAATATAGAAAAGCTGTTGCTCTTGAGTGGGATTTGAGAATTATAAATCCAATAATGCTAAAAAACTCAGATACTAAAAATAGTATCAAAAAAATGGCATCACATCTATCTAAAGAGTTAGGTGGCACTGCCCCAAAAGTTATAACTAAAAATCTTCTTCAAGTTGATCAAGCACAACTATATATAGGGCAACCAATGCTATATTATGGAGCAGAACTTAACGGCTTATTCTCAGCACAAGTTGTGCCAAATGATGAAGAGGTAAGTAGTGAGCTTGGTAAAAAGATATTTGCATATGTAGATTTTGTCAGAGAGAGCAAAAAATCAAAACCTATAATGCAACTTCAAGTTAATACAATGGGAATAGATTTTATTTTAAAACAACAACAGATGATAGAAAAAAATCCAGAACTTTGGAATAAAGTTTATGATATTAGCACAATAGGACACGAATTTGGACACATTTTATGGATAGATAGCGATACTGAAGTTGTTATGAACCATAAAGGGCAATTTAAAAATATAGAGGAGTTCAAGGCTACATCAGGTGGAATAATGGCATTTTTTGAAAATGAGAAAAGTGAGCTAATAGAGCCTTTTATTGATGATATTGTAAACCGAGCTATTAACCTAATGGCATGGCGCGAAGTAGATGAAGTGCTTCCATACTACTGTGAGGGCTTAATACACCTAGAGCTTCTATACGAAAGTAAAATTATTAACATAAATGATAATATCATAAAAATAGATTACTCAAAATATGAGAGCTTTAAAACTATATATCAAGAAGCTTACAAAGAGTTAGCAAGAGCCTATATAGCAAAAGAGGATGCTTCAGGATACCTAAACTTATTTACAAGAAAAAATGGAAAAATATATCTACCAAAAACACTTAAACTATTAGAGTTTGTTGAGTATTACTATGCAGAATATAAATCAATAGGTAACCAAGTAGCAAAAGAGTTTTTGTAAGCTCTTTTACCTATAATTTCCCCCGGAAACCGGAACTTGTTCTGGTCTAAAATTACATTTTCAGTATAGCTCAAATCCTTAGCGCGAACAAGTTCACGCTTCCTCCCTCTGGAAACCAGAACTTGTTCCGGTCTAAAACATATTGTGCTGTGATATTCAAACTCTTGGCGCGAACAAGTTCACGCTTCCTACGCTGGAAACCGGAACTTGTTCCGGTCTAAAACCTATTGTCCTGTAAAATTAAAATCCTTGGCGAGAACCTTATGCCTTTGCACTCTCTCTAAGAAATTCGCGCTTCCAATGTATCTTGAAGATGCGATGTTACATTAAAGTTTAATTTTTCAAACCTCTGGAAACCGGAACTTGTTCTGGTCAAAAGCTTATTGTTCTGTGAAATTCAAACCTCTGGCGCGAACAAGTTCACGCTTCCAAATACTCTTGAAAATACGATATTACATTAATGTTTAAATTTTTCTAGCCCCCGGAAACCGGAACTTGTTCTGGTCTAAAACCTATTGTCCTGTAAAATTCAAACTCTTGGCGCGAACCTTATGCTTTTGCACTCTCTCTAAGAAGTTCGCGTTTCTAAATATATAGTTAATTTACAATGCCTCTATAAACATCACTATCACAGACCCAGCCATTATTAAATATGCTAAAATCTTAACAAAAATAGATATAGCACCATAATATTTTAAAACTCCTATTGCACTTAATATATAGTAAAAATCATGATACCCCTCTTGCCCCAA
>JAMONW010000020.1 GCA_027066355.1 Campylobacteraceae bacterium | reverse complement strand
GTATAAAATTTTATAGCTTTTAAAATCTTTTAAGTTTTTAGATTTTAAGAGTATAACTTTATCCTTACTTGGCTTCTCTTTTAGAGATTTGCTATTTAGATATAGTAAAAAGCTAGGTTTTGTTATATGGTAGAGTATTGGTTTTAAGCTATGCTCTTTTGCATATAAAGCAGCATCTTTTATAGGTTGTTGAGCTATATTAGCATAAGCTTTTATAACTACAAAATTTAGTAAAATTGTAAAAAGCAAAGCTATAATTACACTCTTTATTTTAAGTGAAAATTTTGAATATTTTATAGCAATTGTTAATATAAATGCAATTGCTATAGAGCTTAAATAAAACCTTCCAAACTCCAGTGGAATAGCTTTTATAATATCTTCTACATATCTATTTTTTAGCTCTATATAGTTTGTAAAAAATGGCAAAGCAAAAAGAGTTGCATATAAAGCTAAAATTGGCAAAATATCTAAAAGAGTAAATTGCTTAAATCTCTTGGCACTATATGCTCCCATTAAGATAAATAGTGGAGTGTAGCCATACACTACATAGTGAGGCAATTTTGTGCCAGATAGAGAAAAAAAGATAAATACAAAGGCAAACCAAATAATTAAAAATAGCCCCAAATTGGTGCTAAAAATCTCTTTTGCTTTAACCAAAGTTTTAATTAAAATTGAAGTAAATGGCAAAAATCCAAGCAAAATTACTGGAATAAAATAGAAAATAGAACCCCTATGGCTCTCCATTGCTGAGCTAAAACGCCCAATATTGTGCTTTAAAAAAAATCCATCTATAAATTTTTGCCCTTGATCTAAATACTCTAAGTAATACCAAGGCAAGGCAATCGCTAAAAAAATTAAAATTCCAATAGGATTAAAAATTATCTTAAAAAACTCTTTAAACTCTCTTTTTAGCCCCATATATATAGCAACTGTTATTAGAGGAATCATAATTGCAACTGGACCTTTTGTAAGTGTGCCAAGAGCAATTAGAGCGAAAGAAGCATATAGATATACCCTATTTTTACTCTCTAAAAATTGCCAAATAGCAAATAGAGAAGTTGCAATAAATAGATTTAACAAAGAGTCCGCAATTGCGGCTTTTGCAATAAGATTTACTTGCAAAGCACTTAACATAAAAAGTGTTGCAAAAAATGCTGCTTTTTCTCCTAACTCTTTTTTTGTAAAACTCCATATTGCAAAGCCCCATAAAAGCCCAGCAACTGCAGATGGAAAACGCAAGGCAAACTCATTTAAGCCAAAAGTTTTAACGCTAAAGGCTTGAAGCCAATAGATAAGAATTGGTTTATCAAAGCGTAATGCTCCATCTAAGTATGTTGTAATATAATTGCCACTTTGTATCATCTCTCTTGTTGCTTCGCTAAATGCTCCCTCATCTAAATCAAACAGTGGCACAAAACCAAGAGGTGCTATAAAGTTAATTAGAGCTATTAAAATTAGCAAAACTCTATAACTCATATTTTGCCTTTAAAGTAGTTGTAATATAGATAATATGATGTTAATGTGCCAAGCAAAGCTCCAATTAAAATATCACTTAAGAAGTGAACATCAAGCACTACACGACTTACTGCAATTAGTGTAGCAAATAAGTAAAATAGCCACTTAAACTTTGGAAAAAGTAGAGAAAATCCTATAAATGCACTAAAAGCTGTTGTGCTATGACCTGATGGAAAAGAGTTTACCAAATATCCAAAATCAAACCAGCTAAAGCCGTATAGGTGTTCATTCCCTAGTAGCATTGGTGGGCGATACCTCGCAAATATCATTTTTATTACAATAGATAAAATCCCAGAAATTGCAACACTCAAAAATATATATAATGCACTATTTGAAACTCTCTTATTAAACTTCAAAAATATTAAAAATATAACTGCACTTGGTATTAAATATATCTCTGATAAGCCAAAATTTGTAATAAAGCTAAATATATCTTTTAAATTATGGTTATTTGCAAAGTAGTTTGCAATTGATTTATCTAAAAAAAAGTATGATATTAGAGCCAATAGCATTGTAGCTAAAATTGAAACTTTAAAAATGCTACTCAATTTGACTCCTTTTTGATTGTTATTATAGATAGTTAAAATTAAATTTAGGATATAATTTTGCAAAAAAGGTTGCTTTTGAGAGTTAAAAATCTTTTAATACCTATGCTTCTTTTAACACTACTAATTGTAGTTATAAGTTATTTAAAACCATTTTTAATAATTGATGAAACACGTTATATAGGTGTTGCATGGGAGATGTTTAATAGTGGTAATTATCTTGTGCCAACATTAAATGGAGTTCCATACGACCATAAACCACCTCTACTCTTTTGGCTTATTAATTTAGATTGGCATCTTTTTGGCTTAAACACATATACTCTGCGTTTTATCCCTTTGCTTTTTGGAATTGGAATTGTTTTTTTAAACTATAAAATTTATAAACTTTTATGGAAAGATGACAAAAATGGGGCTAAAATAGTTGCTTGGGTAACTATCTCTATGCTTCTATTTAGTTTTTATACAACTCTATTTATGTTTGATATTATGCTTAGTTTTTGGGTGCTTTTGGCAATGTATGGGGGCTTAAAAATTATAAAAGATGGAAAGTTGTGGAGTTATTTTATCTTTGCCTTTGCTATTTGGTTTGGAATTTTGGCAAAAAGCCCTGTAATTTTAGCGCACCTGCTACCTCTATATCTTTTTGCAAATTTTTGGAGTGCTAAAGAGCCAGGTAAAAGCTTTTATATAGGAGCTTTAGTTGCTTTGCTTATTGGAGTGGCTTTGGCTTTAACTTGGATGATACCAGCTGCTAAAATGGGTGGAGAAGCATTTGCTAGAGGAATTTTTTGGGAGCAGTATGCTGGTAGAGCAGTAGATGCTTTTGCTCATAAACGCCCCTTTTGGTGGTATCTGCCTTGGGTGCCTCTAATTTTATTTCCTTGGCTTTTAAATAGTAATTTTTATATAGGTTTAAAAGAGATAACTAAGAGTAGATTTAAAGATGAGGGAGTTAGATTTCTTTTTGTTTGGATAGTTGGAACATTTATAATATTCTCTTTAATTAGTGGTAAGCAGTTGCACTATATTGTGCCAGAGTTTTCTGCTTTTGCACTACTAATTACAAGAACAATATCTTTAAACAAAAAGAGCTTTTATCACGCTAGAGTCTATGGAGCATTGCTAATTATAGTTGGCATTGGCTTTATTGTAGCTCCTTGGTTTATAAAGGGTTATATTAGAGTATTTTTAGATAGCAAAGCTTTTATAGTAAGTGGCATAGTATTGGGGCTGTATGGAGTTTTTTTATTTATAAAAAAATTTAAAAGTAAAGAGAGTTTTGTAAAAGTAGTTGCTATATCTTCTATATTAATAATAGTTTCTATACACTATATTGCACATATTTATCTACATAAACAAGATTTAACAAAATTCTCTCAAGCAATATCAAAATTAGAGCAAAAAGGTATTAAAGTAGCCCACTACGGGAAGTATCACAACCAATATCAATATTTTGGCAGACTAAAAAAACCTTTAGTTATACTCTGGAGTAAAAAAAGTATAGAAATGTTTATCAAAAACAACCCAAATGGAGCAATTATAACCTATAAAAAAAGAGATATTAAATATAATAAAGATGCAGTAATTGCAACTACAAAGTTTAGAACCCAAAATGCTCTACTTGTTAAAGCTAAAATGTGGAAAGAGTTGAATAAGTAGGGTAAGGTGAGGAAGTGGTTTTTAGGATTTATGGTTTAGTGAAGAGATATATAAGATAACTTTGATAAACTAATTCACCAATTATAAGTTTAATGTTACTCCCCAATCTCACAACACTAAAACCTACCACTAGCACTAATCACTATATTATTTATCTTTTCTTTGAATAAATTTACCACATCCTTTTTGAGGTGTTCCTCCAAAGCTTTTTACCTCTCTTGCTGTTTTGTTTTTATAAATTAAAGCTCTTAGGCACTCTTCTCTTTTAATGCACTTTTCATTGCTACATCCTACATCTTCTGGAACTGACACAGTTACTCCTTTTTTGAATAATATTAACTAAAATATATTAAATTTATATTAATTATCCAAAAGTTTAACTTATTATTGTTATAATTTTTTAAAGGATAAAATATGAATTACCCAGATATTTTTAATGAGTTAAAGAGTGAAGTTCGCTCTTTAGGATTGCTAGATAGAGTGCCAATTAGAGGCTCAATTGAGATGATAGGTGTAGTTGTCGCTCTAATTGTTGCACTAATTACTGCTAAACTTTGGAACCCATATCTACTGGGATTATTTTTAACTGTAATTTTTACAAGAGCTGTATTTATATCTCATGATATTTTACATCTACAATATTTTAAAAATAAAAGACTCTCTTTTAAGTTATCTTATATATTTTCTGCTATT
>JAMONW010000019.1 GCA_027066355.1 Campylobacteraceae bacterium | reverse complement strand
GATTTTAAAATATTTAATAATTTTTTTATCTTTGTTTACTCTTCTTTTGGCAGATGAATCTTATCAAGTAGTTGAAGAGTTTGGTGATAGTGCTAAAGTAGATACCCAAAAAGAGTTAAAGAGTATAGAGATTAAAAAGATAGAAAAAGAGACAAAAAAAGTAATAAAAAATTTAAAAAGCAATAAAAAAATAGAGCATAAAAGAGTTCTTAAGAGAGTTTTACTTAAAAAGAGAGATTTTAATAAAAGCAAAAAAGATGTAGTAAAAGTAAAAAATAGTATCAATAAAATAGCAGAGAAAAAGTATAAAAGTAGTAGAGCAAAATTGGTTATTATTATTGATGATATTTCACATAGTTATCAGTTAAATATGATAAAAAAACTTGGTTTACATATTACACCATCTATTTTTCCACCAAGTAAAATGAATATGAAGAGTTATCTTTTAGCTCGTGGATTAAAGCACTATATGGTGCATTTACCTTTGCAATCTGGCAGTAAACAGATGAATAAAATGCATAAAACCATATTTATAAATTATACAAATAAGCAAATAGAGCGTAGAGTAAAAGAGATAAGAAAGCTTTTTCCTAGTGCAAAGTATATAAATAATCATACTGGAAGTGTTTTTACCTCAAATTATCGTGCATCTAAAGAGTTGTATAAGGTTTTGTTAGATAATGGCTTTAAATTTGTAGATAGTCGCACAACAGATAGAACAAAAATTCCAAAAATTGCAAAAGAGTTTGGTAGGCGCTATTTAAAAGCTGATCTTTTTATTGATAATAAATTAAATTTTAAAAGTATAGAAAAAGAGTTAAATCAAGCTATTGCTTTGGCAAAAAGAAGAGGATATGCAGTAGTAATTGGGCATCCGCATATACAAACTTTTAAAGCATTAGAGAGCTTAAAGCATAAATTAAAATCTTTAAATTTAATATATATAGACCAGTTATGATAAGAGAGTTAAGTTTAGAAATAGCAGAGTTAAGTAGTATGTCAAAAGTGCCTGATAGGTTATTTTACTTAGGTAATAAAGAGTTGTTACAAAAGCCAAAAGTATCAATAGTTGGCACAAGGCGTCCAAGCTCATATACAAAAGATTGGACATATAAATTGGCAAAAGAGTTAGCAAAAAGAGGAGTTGTGGTTGTAAGTGGTGCAGCTATGGGTGTAGATGCAATAGCACATATGGGAGCTAAAGCAGAAAATACAGTTGCTGTTGTAGCAAATGGCTTAGATATTAGATATCCTGCAGTAAATAAAAATTTAATAAGTGATATTGAGCAAAGAGGTTTAGTTATAAGTTTTTTTGAGCCAGGATTTAGGGCAACAAAGTGGAGCTTTGTAAAAAGAAATGAGCTAGTTGTAGCGCTTGGAGAGGTGCTAATTGTAACAGAAGCTGATTTGAATAGTGGTAGTTTAAGAAGTGTAGAGTATGCGCTAAAGATGGGTAAAGAGATTTATGTTTTGCCACATCGTTTAAATGAGAGTTTAGGCACAAATGATTTACTAAAAGATGGAAAAGCAGAAGCAATTTATAGTATAGAAGAGTTTGCAAATAGATTTGGAAAAATTGAAGATAAAAAAGATGAATTTACACTCTTTTTAGAAAAAAGCCCGACTCTAAATGAAGCTTTAGTAAAATTTGGCGATAAAATATATGAAGCAGAGCTAGAGGGGTTAATAGCCATAGAGAATGGCTATGTTAAGTTACTTTAGAGTTACTCTATACCATTAAACTAAGGAAAAAGTTTTGTAAATTAAAAGATTTTTTTAAGATAAAAAAGGAACTAAGGTTTTAACCTTAGCAAAAAGATTGCAATATAAGAGTAAAGTCTTAGTTTGAGATTTTTATATTTTAAAGCCTAAGTAAATTGTATTGGAGTTTAGCCTCCTCCATATTTTGGGCTTAGTGGGATTAAAGTCCCACTTTAATATAATAGTAGAATATTTGCCCTTAATTTCCTAGTCGGCTATCGCTTTTATCTAGTAAGTTTGCGTAGTAGTGGCTACCATCTGAGAAGGTATTTACTGTTAATTTTGAGAATTTTTCTAAATAGTCCCAAAACTCTTCTATAAGTTTTTCATCTACATTTTTCTTTTTTATAGCAATATCATTAATTGCATCTCTCATGGTTCCTAGCCACTCAATTCTTGATTTTTCTGTAATTGAGAAATCATCATGAAGACGCACCATATACTCATCTAAATCCATTCCTTTAGCTTCATCTTCATAAACCTTTGGACCACCACAAATTTGAATAAAAAATTTTGTATTTTTCTCTTTTACTTTTTGGAATTCATCTTCATCTTGAGGAAAGAAGTGTGATATATCGCTTTCATAAATTTTATCATAAAAGTCATACATTAGCTCTTTCATTCCCTCTTCTTCTCCAATAGCTTTGTAAAATTCAAGAGGTGGGCGTTTAAAATCTACTTGCTGGGCTTTAACTACAGGTGTAATATCTAGCTTCATTTATATCCTTAAATTGCATATTTTGTATAATTGTAACAAATTTGTATTATAAGCAAAATATTGGATAAAAAATTTGGATAAGATTTTGTTT
Organism: Campylobacteraceae bacterium; assembly: GCA_027066355.1. Taxonomy (GTDB): domain Bacteria; phylum Campylobacterota; class Campylobacteria; order Campylobacterales; family Sulfurovaceae; genus JAADEQ01. The sequence continues at coordinate 1,846 of JAMONW010000019.1, read as the reverse complement.
AAGGTTTCATTTTAACCCATATAGAATAATCAATATATTATTATTTTTTAAATAGAATTATAAATTAAATAAGGATAAAAGATTGAATAAGATAAATTACTATAGCAAAGAAGAGCAAGAGCAGTTAAAAAAAATAGTTAATTCATCTACATATAAGTTGGCAGAAGATGATAAAGAGTTTCTAAAAGAGTATGAAACAAGGGGTGTTCGTTTAGAGCTTGATTATTTAAAAGCTGAGCTTACAATGAAGAAGTTTGGAATTGAGCATACTATTGCAATATTTGGCAGTGCAAGAACTCTGCCACAAAATATTGCAAAAGCTAAAGTTGATGAACTTATGAAAAATGGTATTAATGGAGTTGAACTTAAGAGGGCAACTAAAGCTCTTGATAATAGCTATTTTTATGAAGATGCCAAAGAGTTAGGAAGAATTATTGGAAGAAGCGGAAAGAGTGAAAAGGATAATCGTGTAATGGTTATGACAGGTGGAGGTCCTGGTATTATGGAAGCTGCAAATAGAGGTGCTTGGGAGGTTGGTGCAAACTCTATTGGGCTTAATATTAAGCTTCCTTTTGAACAACACCCAAATCCATATATTACTCCAGAGCTTTGTATGCTATTTCACTACTTTTCAATAAGAAAATTTCACTTTTTTCAGCGTTCTAAAGGTATGGTTGTGTATCCGGGAGGTTTTGGAACAATGGATGAGATGTTTGAATTATTAACTCTTAAACAAACAGGCTCAATGCAAGAAATTCCAATAGTTTTAGTTGGCAAACAGTGGTGGAAAAATTTTTTAAATATAGAGTTTTTGCTTGAAGAGGGGATGATTTCTAAAAAAGATTTAGATATATTTAAGATGGTAGATAGCGCAAAAGAGGCGTGGGAGCATATTTTAAATTGGCATGAAGATAGTGGAAATGCTTTATTTAGCAAGAAAGAGAGTATTGGAATATGAGAAAAATAGCATTAAGTATAATATTGAGTGTAGTTGTCTTTGGGGCGTGTGATAAAAATGCTCAAAAGTTGGTAAATAGCTACTCTAAAATTGTGGCTTGTAGAGATAATAAAATTATTTTAAGTAATGGTAAGAGCTTTATCTATGATGATGGTAAAATAAAAAGTTTTAATCAATTATTAAATAATCCAGATATTGAGGATATGTTTAAATATAGATATCCAAGAGGGTGGGTTAAGAGATTGCCTAAAAACTTTGACCCAGGGCGTATTAGATTTGAGCCTCTCTTTCGTGAGCTTTATGGGCATAGTGCAAGTGAAGTTAAGAGAAGTTTAACAACTATTCCTTGGTTTGGCTCTTATATTAAAGTTACACAAAAAGAGGGTGTAGCAAAAGCTTTGATGGCTGTTTATAGAGATTTAAAAGCATTGCCACCTCAATATAAAAAATTTTTAACACCAATAGGTGGAACTTTTAAGTGGCGCTATATTGCTGGAACTTCTCGCTTAAGTGTTCACTCTTTTGGAGCAGCAATTGATATTAATGTTAAATACTCTGCATATTGGCGCTGGAGTAAAGGAGCATATAGATACCAAAATAAAATTCCAAAAGCTATTGTAGATATTTTTGAACGCCACGGCTTTATTTGGGGTGGAAAGTGGTATCACTATGATACAATGCACTTTGAGTATAGACCGGAGTTGGTTTATTAGGTTTAGGTGTTAGGTTTTACGAGGGGTTAGTGGGTATTTATTTGGGTTATTATAAACTTAATTTCTGCTAATTTTATTTTTAAAAACTCTCTTTAAAGTTATATTCTTTTAAAAAAACTTTCAAAATGCCAGAAAATATGGAACTTTTTATTAAATGTTATAAAATACTTTAAAT
>JAMONW010000018.1 GCA_027066355.1 Campylobacteraceae bacterium | reverse complement strand
TTTAGCATAATCCTGTGTGTTTTCATAGAGTCCTTTTTCTTTATTTATCTCGCAAAGCGCACCCAAAGCTTTAATTTTTTCCTTTTTTGTTTTGGCAAAATTATAAGCTTTAGTATAGTTTAAATAAGACTTATCAATTAGCCCGTTATCATGCTCATTATTAGCTTTTTCATAATAAAATGAAAACGAGTTGGCACTTAAAAAAGTTGCAGTTAGTAAATATAAAAATAGATGCTTCAAAATAAATCCTTTTTAGTTTTGCAAAATTATACTAAATTAATTTTTTTATTGCAACTATTTAAACTACCCTCTAAATACCATTTTCGCCTTGCCAACTTATAGCTCTTTTGCTTTGTTCCAACTCTTGATACTTTTCTATTTGTATCTTTTTGTTTCTATAAATTTTTAAAGCTTCCATTTTAGGCTCCTTTTTTTGAGATAAAAAATTGTATAATGGGGTAATGACATATTTTGTCCAAAGGATAATTGTGCAATATTTTATTGAGTTTTTAGCAATTTTAACTTTATTAGCATTTATAAGCTATTTATTTACAAAAGGTGCAAAAGATGGAAAAATTGGATATAATATCTACTTTAAGGACTTTGCATTTGTAGCATTTTTAGTAGGTATATTACTTTTTTATATTGGATTAATAAAGAATGTAGTTAATCCAAATCGTTCAGATTTTATTGCATTTTTAGCTCTATTGGCACTATTTTTATTTGGTGAAGGATATATGTTTTTAGAATCTATCTTAACAAAAGGTTCTTTCAATAATGATAGTTTAAGTTACCAAAGTCTATTTAAAAGAGAAAGAGAGTATAAATTTAGCACTATTAAAAGTATTACTTATAATCCAAATTTAACATGGTATATTATAGAGTATAAAGATGGTAAAAAACTTCGATTAAGTGAGTATTTAACCGGTTTAAATAGGTTGTGGAAAGTTTTAAAAAAGCATAATATTATTTTAAAGGATTTTCCTTGAATAAAACACCCTTTTTTAAGAGATTAGAGGCTCTACCAAATGGTGCTTATGATGTAGTGTATAACAATAGCAGATATTTACTAAATAAAGAGACCCTACTTAAAGGCAAACTTATTAAGATATATGCAAAAGAGCTTGGAGGCAATGATATAGTAAGTGGAAATTATTATATAACTATTAAAGATGGGCTTTTAAAGCCTTGTGAGATGAGCCAAAAGAAGGTTATTGATTTTATTTTAGGATTAAAGTTATGAGCCACTCAAGAAGTATCTATAGAACAATTAAAATTTTAAAACGACTTAATGATGGTCAAAGACTTTGTGTATCGCTTTTGGCTACTGAGTATGAGGTTAGTGATAGAACTATTAGACGTGATTTTGAGCTTATTCGTGAGATTTTTGGTGATTTTTTAACTAAAGAGGGTGATTGCTATCAAGGTTATAAAAGAGTGCTTTTAGGTGAGTTAATGGAAGCAAGTGAACTTTTGGTATTATCAAATATTGTAAGACTTTTTGATAGTGTGCAAAAAAGCAGTAAGATAAGTGATAAAACAAAAGCACTTATTGAACAATCTAATAAGGTGTATGATTTTAAATCACGCCCTTTTGAGAGCTTGGAGAATATCGATATTGTTAAAAAGCTTGAACACGCTATTTCTTTTAATAAAGAGATAAAAGTTGTTTATCAAACCCAAGAGCATCCATTTTATTTAAAGTTTTTACCATATAAAATTATTTTTTTGAGTGAAAACTTCTATTTAGTTGGGGTAAATGTTAAAAACAGACTACCTGAATTAAGAAGAGTTAGTATGATTAAAGAGCTTGAATTTAGCTCTAAAAGCTTTAAAAAAGATGCTAATATAGAGAGGTTTTTTGAAAATTTGCAAACTCCTTGGAGTGTCTATAATACAAGAGAAGTTGAAGTTATCTTAAGAGTTAATAAATCTATAAAACGCTACTTTATTAGAAAAAAGTATCTGCCAAGCCAAAAGATAGGAAAAGAGTTTGATGATGGCTCTTTAGAGGTTAAATACCAAATTACAAATTATAGAGAGATTGAAGATATAGTTTTAAAGTGGCTTCCTAAAGTAGAGATAATCCAGCCAAGAAGGCTAAAAAAACATATAAAAAGAGCAATCAAAAAGAAGTTAGGAGGCTTAACAAGTAGTTTATAGGTAATTTTTAATTAATGAATAGAGGATACAATTTTAGTGAAGTTGTTAGTTATACTCCTCATATTTACATTAAAGTATATTTCCTAAAGTTCCCATTTAGGTAATACTTTTTTTTAATCCTTTTATATAGGTATTTTGCCAAAAGGCTTAATATCTTTTAACAAAACTAAATCCAAAATCCCCTCTTTGGATTCTCTTCTGTAAATATATAGTAGGTTTATTTTTCAACCTACTAACTCAAATTATTAAATTAAATAGTGTTTATTTCTGATAATATGGATAATATTATGGTAATTTTGTATTGATACAATTGTTCTGTAAATTCATACGAGGATAATAAATGAAAAAGAACGGTTTACTTGCGATTGGTTTAATTGCTACAACAGTAGCTTTAGCACTACAAGGTTGTGGTGGCGGTAGCAATAATACTCCAATAAAGAGTGCAACTAACAAAAGTTCAAAATTAGAACCATGCAAAGTTGATGGAAACACTGTTTTAGCTCAAGAAGGAAAAACATGCATTTTCAAACAAGATAAAAATGAACATAAAGTTAAGTGTGAAAATAATAGAGTTATACTAGATGACTCAATTAACGCAAAAGAGATAAATATAAATGGAACTAAATATATTTGTGAATAACAATCTTAACTTAAAGGGCTAATTACAAATACCCCTTTGTTTTGCAAACTCTGCATTTTTAATCATTCCATTCATGGCATCTATATCACAATCTCCATCTTTTGTGCATTGCTCTTTGTATTTGTAAGCATATTTCACAAAATCACAACTCTTCTCTTGCCATTTAGAGATAGAGAGTAATTTATAAGCTAAAGAGCTTCTTTCTCCACTCTTTAAGGCATTTTCTAAATACATTGCTGAAGATTGATAATCTTTTTTATTATAATAGGCTAATATTCCCAAATAGTAGTTAGATAATCTATCTTTTGAATCAATTAAATTAGCATCAAAAAATCTATCATATGCTTTTTGATACTCTCTATTATTATACTCAATTACACCCATTAAATCTAAGGCATTAACATATTTACTATCATATTTTAATATATATTGCAAATCTTTTAAGGCAAGTTCTTTATTTTTTAAGTGATAATAGTATAACTTTGCTCTATAGTATCTTGCGCTTAATCTATTAGGCTCTATTTTAAGCGATTTAGTATAATCAACAACTGCATCTTGATACTTTTTTAAACCCCAATTAATTGAAGCTCTTAAATCATAAAATCTACTAATTCCACTACTTTTGCTTAGTGCTTGGTTTATATATTTTTTTGCTAACTCATAATTCCCTTGTATATATGTAGTATCAGCTTTTGCATACTCTACAAATCCCTCAAACCTTTTTAAAAGTGGATTTTTTGAGTAATATTTTTTATTCTCATTTAAAACTTTTTGTATCTCTTCATATGGATCAACAGCTTTTTTATCTTTTTTAAAAAGTTTATAGAGCAAAGAGCCAATGGGATTCTCTTTTATAAGAGCTTCACTTAAACTCTCTTCTCTCTTTCTATCAGCCATAAATTTTGGTAATAAAGTATTTAGATATGCACTTCTTAAAAAATATGAATATGGGACACTTTTTATACCCTCTTTATATATCTCTTTTCTGTATTTATAAGGATTAATTGTTATTAAATAAGAATAAGCAAATGCAAATTTATTGTCTATCTCTATTGACTTATGTAATTGATTAGATGCTTTTTTAAAAAAATTATACATTTTTTTAAACTGCTCTTTTGATGTTTGGTTATTAAATTTATCTCCTCTAGCTACCCATCCAGCATTAATATAATATATACCTAATGCTGCATGAGAATATGCACAGTTTGGATTGCTCTTTATCCAATCTTTTAATTTATCTTCCAACAGTATGTCATTATTACTAAATATCTTAAATATATTATATAGTTTAATTTCAGCATTGGGGTTATCTTTAATCTCTTTTTGAAAGTTATCAAAATTTTTACACAATTTTGTATAATTTTTATCATCTAAAAGCTTTAATGCCTCGTGTCTATCAAAATTGCCATATAAAGTGCTAAGAAATATTAAAAATAAAATTATCAGTTTCATATTATAATCCATTTTTTGGAATTATTATACAATATTGAACTTAATTTAATTTTAATTTTACACATATTAGACATATTTATTACTCTTTTTGAAAACTTCTTTTTATTTAGAATATATTCTTTATTATATATAAATGCGTTTATTAAAAAGCTCTGAATCTTTTGGAAATGCTATCAAAACTTGTAGAAA
>JAMONW010000017.1 GCA_027066355.1 Campylobacteraceae bacterium | reverse complement strand
ATAAATGGTTGTCCTAAAAGCCATATTCATAATAAATTTACAATAGTTGCTTTAAAATATGGTGATTTAAAGTTAAATTTAAAAAGTGAAAGTTTTATACTCAAACCAAAGCAATTAGCAATAATCAAACCACTTCAAATACACTCTGCGATTAAAATTAATAAAAATAGTAAAGATATCTTTGCTATGTATTTAGATAAATCTTGGATAGAAAAATTTGAAGATAATAATATTAATTTTTCTAAAAATATAATAAAAAATACAAACTTGTATAATCAATTTTTACAATTATGTGAAAATATATTTTCAGACAAATCTATTTTGGAAAAAGAGGAATTAATAATAAATTTTATATCTAAATTATACAATGAGTATAAAACAAAAAAGACTACCACACAAGATAATATTTTAGTTAAAGATATTCAAATATATATAGATAATAATTATCAAAATAATTTGTTAATAGATGATATTTCAAATGAATTTTTAATAACAACCTCTCATATTATAAGAATTTTTAAAAAAGAGTTAGGGATGACACCATATCAATATATTTTAAACAAAAGAGTAAATTTAGCTAAAGAACTATTGTCTCAAAACATCTCAATTGCTGAAGTTTCTTTGATGTGTGGTTTTTCTGATCAGAGTCATCTTTATAAATATTTTCAGCAAATATTCTCAATTACTCCAAAAGAGTATCAAAAAAGTATTTTAAAATAAAATATCAATTTTTTACAATATTAATCTTTAAAGATTGTATATAATCTCAAAAAAGGAAATATTGTGAAAATTTCAAGATTAGAATATGATGATAAGTTGTATATTCAAAGTTGGAAATATACTGATAAATATTCTAAATTTAACTATGCCTTAAAGCAAGATGGTTGGTTGAAATATTGTGGTAACAGATCATTATGTTTTAAAGTAGTTAAAGATAATGATATTGTTGGTGTTTTTTTCTTTATAATTGAAAACAGTAATGAGTTTAGAATATTGATAAATCCTAAATATCTAAATCAAGGTTTTGGAAAAAAGATAGTTTTTAAAGCATTAAAAATGGCTTATAATGATTTAAAGCTAAATGAAGTATCATTGATTGTTAGGAAAAATCATCAAGTTGCAATTAACTTATATTCTAAATTTGGATTTGTAATTATAGGAGAAGAACAACAAATAATAGATAATAGCAATATTGACTTTTTTAAAATGAAACATAAAGGTAAAAAATGAAAAAAGCATTAATAATAATTGATTTACAAAATGATTATTTTAAAGATGGAAATATGGAGTTAGTAGATATAGATATTGTATTGAATAATACAAATAAATTGATAAAATATGCTAGAGAGAAAGAGTATAAAATATATTTTATACAGCATTTTTCTACAAAAGAGAGTGCAACTTTTTTTATACCAAATACAGATGGTGTAAAACTACACAAAGATTTAGATATACAAAATGATATAATTATCAAAAAGAACTATCCAAATAGTTTTAGAGATACAGTTTTGCATCAAGAGTTACAAAAAGAACAAATAAAAGATTTGATAATTTGTGGAGCAATGACGCATATGTGTATAGATACAACCGTTAGAGCTGGATTTGATTTAGGATATAATATTAATTTAATTGAAGATGCTTGTGCTACAAAAGATTTAAAGTTTAAAGATTATACAATAAAATCAAAAGATGTTCATAATAGTTTTATTAGTGCATTAGGAGGTGTTTTTTGCAAAGTTTTTAGCACCAAAGAAGCTTTAAATATTTAATTAATTTAAGCTCTAAAAATTCTAACACTCACTAATAGCAACACCCATAGATAAGCCATCGTCTATTACAATGGCTTCATTTTTTTCTAAAATTTTATAAATCTCTTTAAATATTATAACTCCTGCTACTATTAAATCATCTCTTCCAACACCTACTGCAATTTGGCGCTCTTTTTTATTCATTTTTAGGAGTCTATTTAAGTAAAAGTCAATCTCTTCTAAGCTTAATTTAGTGCCAGTAACTAAGTTTGCATCATAAGTTTCGTAATTTAATCCCAGCTTCATTGCAGCAAGTGTAGTTGGGGTTCCAGCTGTTGCGCTAAATATAAGCTCTTTATTATTAAACTCTTTTGCAAAATCTTTAATCTCTTTAATCTTTTTTGCTACAAAATCTTCTATCTCTTCTAGGCTATTGCAACTATTTGCAGTTGTTACAATGCCAAGTTCAAAGCTTTTAGAGTAAATTTTGCCATCTATATAGTAGCTAAGTTCTGTTGAGCCTCCACCAATATCAACTAATACAAAATTGCTATTAATACCTAAAAGCTCCAATCTATTTTTTACCGCTTTTAGCGTTAGTTCGCCCTCCTCTTTTGGGGTAATTATCTTAAACTTAACACCTGTGCTTTTATAGATTTTTTCTACAACTTCTTTTGCATTTTTTGCAACTCTTAGAGCTTGAGTAGTTACTGCTTTTACTTTGGTATCGCTAAAGTTTAATATCTCTTTAGCTTCATTTATTGCATCTATTACTCTACCAACTGCCTCACTAGATATAATTCCACTATCAACTAAACCTTCAGCCGTTCTAACTGTTTTTAGAAAATTATAAATTTGCCTCTTTTTAGAACAATCATATTTTATAATAGTTAAGCTATTTGAGCCTAAATCAATTGCTAAAACTTTCATTAATGCTCTTCTTTAAAACTATATCCATACTCTCTTAAAGTTTCTCTAATCTCCTCTTGATGCTCTTTTCCTTTTGTTTCAAGCGAAACGCTCACATGGGCATCTCCAAACTCTAAATCTGTTGATGTTCTATCATATCCAATTTGCACAATATTTGCTTGTGATTTGCGCATTAAAGATGAAAACTCCTCTAAAGCACCTGGTTTATCAACTAGTGTTACTATTAGCTTCATCTTTCTATAAGATTTTACCAAACCTTTCTCTATTATTAAATTTAGCATTGTTACATCAATATTACCACCACTTAAAATAATACAAACCTTTGAATTTGGCTCTAAATTTAATTTATTATGAATTAATGCTGCAACTCCAACCGACCCTGCACCCTCCACTAATAGCTTTTGGCGCTCTAATAAAAATAATATTGCACTTGCAATTTCATCATCACAAACCAATTTCATATCATCTACATAATCTAAAATATATTTTAGTGTAACTTCAGATGTATTTTTAACGGCAATTCCATCTGCAATAGTCTTAACACTACTACTGTTTAATGGTTTTTTTTCAAAAAATGAATTTACCATTGCTGGTGCGCCATTGGCTGCAACTCCAATAATTTTAATATTTGGATTAATCTCTTTTGCTACCTTTGCAATACCACTTATTAAACCTCCTCCACCAACAGGCACTATTATTGCATCAAGCCCATCTATCTCTTCAAAAATCTCTAATGCAATTGTCGCTTGACCAGACATTACATCATCATCTGCAAATGGATGAACAAAAGTTGCACCATTTTTATCTGCATACTCTAAAGCATACTTGTAAGCTTCATCATAGTTACTACCCTTTAAAACAACCTTTGCACCATATGAAGCAACTCCTTGCACTTTATTAAGTGGTGTTGATTCTGGCATAAAGATAGTAGCTTTAATATTAAAGTATTGTGCGCTAAGTGCTACCCCTTGTGCATGGTTACCTGCACTAGCAGCAACAACTTCATCTACTTTTCCATTTTCTACTAAAGTAGCTATTTTATTAAATGCACCTCTAAGTTTAAATGAACCAGTTACTTGAAGATTATCTTTTTTTAAATATACATCATAATTGCTCAATTTACTAAGAAGTGGTGCATAAGCTATTGGTGTTTTATGCGCTACTTTACTTAACCTTTGTGCAGCTTTTTTGGCACTTTGAAGATTTAGCATCTATTATCCTTATATCTTTATGTTAAAATAGAGGACACCTCTAAAAATAGGTGATGCTCACAACATCTCTAGCTTTTGTCTAGGCTAGGCACTCTTTTGAAAGCCTAGCCGTAGCTAAGTTGAAAAAGAGTAACGACGCATAGGCGAAAGCTAGAGATGCCTAAAGGGTGAGCTTTGCAGACGCAATCTTGCACAAAATATTTACTTCACCTTAGCTTTAGCTAGGGCTTGAAAATATTTTGCACAATCTCACATCTGCAAAACTCATTGTAAGTATTACCTATTACTAGGGGTGTCCTTAAAGAAATTATATCAATAAAAGGATAAAGAATGCAATGTGAAATGCCAAGTGTTAACTCAAATAAAGAAGAAGTTAAAGAGTATTTAGAAAAATATAAAAATATAGCTATTGTAGGGGCTTCTCCAAACCCACAAAAAGATAGTAATATGGTTACAAAATATATGATTGATGCTGGATATAATGTATTTCCAATATATCCAAAAGAAGATATTATATTAGGACAAAAAGTTTATAGAAGCTTAGCAGAAATTCCTCAT
>JAMONW010000016.1 GCA_027066355.1 Campylobacteraceae bacterium | reverse complement strand
GTAAGGAAGTAATAGGTAAAAAGTAAAAGGTAAGAATTTTTGAAAGTGTTTTTTATATATTTTAGAAAAGAGTAAAATATTAGCTTTTTGATATAATTACATAATTCAATTAAAAAGGAAAAGAAGTGAAATTTAGTGGAAAAAATGTTTTAGTAACAGGTGCAAGTAGAGGAATAGGGGCGCAAATTGCAAAAACTTTAGGTGAGTTTGGGCTTAAGGTTTGGATAAATTACAGAAGTGGTGCAGTTGAAGCAAATGAGGTAAAAGAGGCAATTATAGCAAATGGTGGAAGTGCAGAGATAATTGGCTTTGATGTAAGTGATGAAGAGGCATTTGTGGGGGCAATTAAGCAAATTGTAGAAGCAGATGGAGAGCTAAGTTATCTTGTAAATAATGCAGGTATTACAAAAGATAAACTTGCAATGCGTATGAAGACAGATGAGTTTATGGCAGTAATTGAAGCAAACTTAAAATCTGTATTTATAGGGTGTAGAGAAGCGCTAAAAGTGATGGGTAAAAAGCGTTTTGGAAGTGTTGTAAATGTTGCAAGTATTGTTGGTGAGACTGGAAATGCTGGGCAAACAAACTACTCTGCAAGTAAAGGTGGAGTAATTGCTATGAGTAAATCTTTTGCACAAGAGGCAGCACCAAGAGGTATAAGATTTAATACTGTAACCCCAGGATTTATAGCAACCAATATGACAGATGTTCTAAAAGATGAGGTAAAAGAGGCATTTATAAGTAAAATTCCACTAAATAGATTTGGAGAGCCAAAAGAGGTAGCAGATGCAGTAGCATTTTTGTTAAGTGATTACTCAAGCTACATCACAGGCGAAACCCTAAAAGTAAACGGCGGAATGTATATGTAGTTTTTTTGGCTTTTGCCAAAAAAACTTAAAGTATAGAGTCAATAGTGAAGAACTTTTTTATATATATACTCTCAAAGGAATGAAAGGGTTTCAACCTTTCTTAAAATATTAAACTAGCTCTCATTGGAGATGATTTGAATTAAGATAAAAATCTACTTGGTTTATCAAATAGAATAAAATAGATTCATAGAAAGTAAAACTTATGTTTTATCGCTCTTTTTGAGAGATTTATTTTTTATATACAAACTATTAAAATGGTAGAGGTTAAATTATATGAAATTAAATATTTATCAAATTGATGCTTTTGCTAAAGAGAGTTTCAAGGGTAATCCTGCTGCTGTTTGCCCACTTGATAGTTGGATAGATGATAATATTATGCAAAGTATTGCTCAAGAGAATAATCTTTCAGAAACGGCTTTTTTTGTAAAAAATGGAGATATTTTTCATATAAGATGGTTTACTCCTACTAAAGAGGTTGATATGTGTGGTCATGCTACCTTGGCAAGTGCATATGTAATATTTGAGATTTTAAAATATAAAAATAGTGAGATTATATTTAACTCTAAAAGTGGTATATTAAAGGTTAAGAAAAGTCAAGATATATATAAAATGGATTTTCCAGCTCAAAAGATAGATAAGTGTAAACTTCCAAATGTAGTTTTAGAAGCATTTGATAAAGAGCCAAAAGAGTCTTATAAATCAATGGATTATATATTGGTATTTGAAAATGAAGATGATATTTTAAATATTAAACCAAATTTTGAGCTTTTAAAAGGTATAGATTGCAGAGGTGTAATAGTAACAGCAAAATCAAAAGAGTATGATTTTGTATGCAGGTTTTTTGCACCTAAATATGGTGTTGATGAAGATCCAGTAACAGGCTCTGCATTTACTCAATTAATTCCATATTGGGCAAAATTACTTAAAAAAGATAATTTTAGAGCAAGGCAAGTATCTAAAAGAGGTGGAGAGCTTCTTTGTAATCTCTTGGGAGATAGAGTAGAGATTGCAGGATATGCAAAAAAGTATTTAGAAGGAGAAATTGAGTTTTAAAATATTAGGGTTTAGTTCTTCAATTTATCTTTTTGTAGTGTAAAGTTTTTTAGTAATTGTAGCTAAATATATTTTTATAAATATTATATATAAAACAGCATTTATTAGATGTGTCAAAATATGGGCAATTTGATTTTAAAATTATTTTAAAACCCACTTAAAAGGCACTTTTCCCATATTTCAAAATGACATAAATTACAAATTATATACCAATTGCTACTATAATCTTGTTAAAATAAAAAAAGGATATAGATATGTTTAAAGAGTTTAAAGAGTTTTTAATTAAGGGTAATATGGTTGATATGGCAGTTGGATTTATTTTTGGTGCTGCTTTTGCAACAGTGATTAAATCTTTAGTAAATAATGTAATTATGCCACCAGTTGGTAAACTTTTGGGAAATGTTGATTTTTCACAACTTTTTTATGCTTTAGATGGTAAAGAGTATGCAAGTTTAAAGGCATTAGAGAAAGCAGGAGCTCCTGCGATTAAGTATGGGGTATTTATTAATGATTTAATCTCATTTTTAATTTTGGGTTTTGTAGTATTTATGTTTATAAAATCTTATAACAAAATGAAAAAAGCAGAACCTAAAGAGGCACCAACAACTAAAAATTGTCCTAAGTGTGCTATGGAGATTCCAGTAGATGCTAAAGTTTGTGGTTATTGTGGTAATGATTTTTAAGTTGTCTTTAGTGGGTTAAGTCCCACCTTGTGATAGCTATTATTAGCTTACCACTCAAAATAAGTCTTAACAGTTCCTAGTTTAGGATACTCTAACTCTATATCACCATCTTTTGTTTCAACAGTAATTTTCTTCTCATCAGCAAATTTTAAAATCCCTTTTAATTTGCCTTCACCAAGAATTTTTACTTTTACTTTTTCTCCAATAGAGTTTATAAAGTGGCTAGGTTTTGTTAATTTGCGCTCAATTCCTGGCGAACTTACCTCGAATCTATACTCTCCACTAACTGGTGGTGTTATATCTAAAAGAGGAGAGGCATCGCGTGAAATATCGGCACAAAGGTCTAAATTTACACCATTTTCATTTACAATATATACTCTAAAGATAGTTTCGCCATTATCTTGGACAATTTCACTATCATAAAGCTTTGCACCGTGAGAATTTATTATTTTTTCTATCTCATCAATTATTTCCACTACTCTTTCCTTCTATTTGCTTAAATAACTCATCAATTCTACTAACTTGGTCTAAAAAGTTGTCAAATTCAAATTTGAAGTTTGGGCTTCTATACCACCCCTCACTTTGGCTTACATAGTTTTTTAAAAATCCTTCAACTTTACGAAGTTTTTTTAAAATTTCATTTTGCTCACTATTGTTTAAGCCAGTTTTATCTAAATAGACTTTAGAGTCATATCTTCCACGAGAGCATACAACTTCAGTAACAGTTAAATTTTGTAACTGTTCGTCATCAAGCATAGCAAAGGCTTCTGGTAAAACCTCTTTTAGTGCCGATTCTGTTCTTTTTCTTTTTATCTCTGCTGGATTCATAGTTTAGCTTGTTCCTCAACACTTTTAAACGTTTCAATAACATCACCCTCTTTAATGTCATTGAAGTTTTCTAGCATAATACCACAATCATAACCTTTTCCAACCTCTTTTACATCATCATTAAAGCGTTTTAATGAGCTAATAGTTGTTGTATAAACTACTACACCATCTCTAATTAATCTTGCACCTGCATTTCTCTCTATTTTACCATCAGTTACCATACAACCTGCGATTGTTCCAACTTTAGCAACACTAAATGTTTGTCTAACTTCTGCTTGACCTGTAACTTCTTCACTAATTACTGGACTCATCAATCCACTAAGAAGAGCTTTAACATCATCTAATAATTCATAAATAATGCTATATGATTTTATCTCTACACCAAGCTCTTTTGCTTTATTTTTTACTGCACCAGTTGGACGAACATTAAATCCTATAATCATAGAGTGTTCACTTGCATCTGCTAAAATAACATCACTTTCTGTAATTCCACCAACTCCACTATGAATAACTTGAACTTCTACCTCTTCATTTTTAAGTTCAGCTAATGCTTTTTTAATTGCTTCTAGTGAACCTTGAACATCTGCTTTAACAAGAAGTGGCAATTTTTTAATTTTACCCTCTGCAATTAAAGCTCCTAGTTCATCAATTGAAACTTTAGTTGAGCGAGATAGCTCTTTTGCTCTTGCTAACTCTTTTCTTTTATTTGCAACATCTGTTGCCTCTTTTGCACTATCTACAGCAACCAAAATATCCCCAGCATTTGGAACATCATCTAATCCAATTAATGCTGCAGGAGTGCTAGGGCCAATAGTTTTTGCACGTGAGCCATCATCTAAAATTAGTGTTCTAACACGACCATAAGTTGTTCCTACAATAATATTATCTCCAACTTTAAGGCTACCATTTTTTACAATAATGTTTGCAACATTACCCAAGCCTTTTTCTACAGAACTCTCAATAACAATAGCTTTTGCTTTTCTATCTGGGTCAGCAGTAAGTTCCATAATTTCTGCTTGTAAAAGTAGAGTTTCAAGTAGATC
>JAMONW010000015.1 GCA_027066355.1 Campylobacteraceae bacterium | reverse complement strand
TTAAAAGGGCTTAACTTAGCTTTAGAAGAGGGTAAAGTGCATGTTATTATGGGTCCAAATGGGGCTGGTAAATCAACTCTTTCAAAAGCAATAGTTGGGCATTATGATATTGAGGTAACTGATGGTGAAATTAGTTATAATGGTAAAAATATAGTTGAGCTTGAACCTGAAGAGAGAGCCTTAGAGGGAATTTTCCTTAGCTTTCAGCATCCAGTAGAGATTTCTGGAGTAAATAATGCATATTTTTTAAGAACTGCTGTAAATGCAAAAAGAGCATATGAGGGCAAAGATGAGCTAAATGCGGCTGAATTTTTAAGAGAGATGAGAAAATTAGCTAGTGAGCTTGGACTTAAAAAAGAGTTAATAAATCGTTCACTTAATGAGGGATTTAGTGGCGGTGAGAAGAAGCGTAATGAGATTTTACAAATGATGATGTTAGAGCCTGATGTTATTATATTAGATGAAATTGATAGTGGACTTGATATTGATGCTTTGCGTGATGTAAGCGAGGGTATTAACAAAATGCGTGATGGCAAAAGAAGTTTTTTAATAATTACACACTACTCAAGAATTTTAGATTATGTTAAACCAGATTTTATCCATGTTTTAAAAGATGGCAAAGTTGTAAAAACTGCTGGTCCTGAGCTTGTGGCACAACTTGAAAAAGAGGGTTATAGCTCTTTTGAGGAGAACTAATGAAATTAGAACTATTAAATGCACTTGATAGCAATGCACTTTTAAAAGAGTTTAACTCTAATAAATTAAAAGTTGCAGATGCTTTAACAAGAGTTAAAATACCAAATAAAAAGAGTGAAAAGTATAGATATTTTGATATAACAAATGTAGTTCAGAGCGATTTAGAGCTAATTACTACTGAAAATATTGATTATAAAGAGTATGGTTCAAAGTTTGTTATAGAAGATGCAAATTTGATTCAAGCACCCCAAAATTCTAATTTAACAGTAGAGATTAAAGCCTTTAGTGATGTTGATTTAGAGCATTTTGACGGTTTATATTTTACAAGCCACTTAATGGCAAAAAATGTTATTGTAATTAGAGTAACTAGCGATACAAACTTTGAAATAGTGCATAAATTTACAAAGCAAAAAGCGTTAATTAATTATAGAGTAGTAATTTTAGTGGATACAAATACTCACTTAAAGGTTTATGAAACATTTGATGATGCTTCAAAACAAAGTGTAGCCTTAAGTGGCTATGATATTTTTTTAAGTCGTGATGCAACTATTGAGTTTATAAAAAATCAAACACTAAATAGTGGCTCTATTGTGCCAATTTTTGTAAGTTCGTATAAGCTAGATAGCAATGCTAATTTTAAACTTGGAACTTTTGATTTTACAAACTCAAATATGTTAAATATCTTTAGAGCAAGGCTTCATAAATATACAAATTTTGATGCAACTCACTTACTTTATACAAACAAAGAGTGCAAAGCTGGAACAGTTAGTGAAATTGTGCATTTAGAAGAGAGTGCTAAAAGTAATCAAAATGCTAAAAATATTCTAAATGATAAATCGCGTGGAATTTTTGATGCATTAATTAAAGTTACAAATGGTGGTAAAGGAACAATTGCACACCAAAACTCTAAGGCAGTGCTATTAAATAGTGGTGCATATATGGCAAGTAAGCCACAATTAGAGATTTATATTGATGATTTAGAGGCAAGTCATGGCTCTACAACAGGGCAACTTGATAAAAAGGCTCTATTTTATTTAAGAAGCCGTGGAATTAGCGAAGTAGAAGCAAAAAAGATGCTTATTTTAGCTTTTGCAAATGAGGCAATAGCAACTATTAGTGATGAAAAAATAGCAAACCATATCTATATAGATTTTGAAAAAGCATACTATGGAAATGCAGAGCTAGATTGCATAAAAAGTTGCCATAGTTGCGAAGATATGGTATTGGGGAGCGAAGATGAAAACAATTAAAGATGTAATTGCTGAGTATAAAGATGATTTTGATCTATTTGAGAGTGGAGATGAAAAACTAGAGTATATTTTTGACCTTGGAAAACGCCACACAACTTTGCCAGATGAACTTAAAAATGACTCTACTTTTATAGAGGGTTGTGCATCTCCTGCGTGGCTTAGTGCAGAGTGCAAAGATGGGGTATTAATTTTAAAAGGTGAGGGCAGTAGCGAAATGGCAAAGGGTATGCTAACTTTGCTTTTAGATATTTTTAGTAATAAAAAAGCTCAAGATATTTTAGAGTTTAATCCACAAGATTTGCAAGAGTTGGGAATTGTAGAGCTACTAAGCCCAGTTCGCCAACAGAGCTTAGAGGCATTTTTAAATAAAGTATATGAGTATGCAAGAGAGTGTGCCAATAAGAAGGCTGAAAGCTAAAAGCTTAAAGCACAAAGCTAATAGATTTCCGCTTTCACGGAAATGACAAAAACCCGTCATTCTGAACTTGTTTCAGAATCTTAAAGAGTAAGCTGTTATTCCCAAGAAAGTAGGAATTTAAAAACTAAAGAAAGGTTTTTTTATGAAAGATTTAAGAGAAGTAACGCCAGAGCAAACAAAAGAGCGTGTAATAGAAGAGTTGCAAAAAATTTATGACCCAGAGTTGCCAGTTGATATATATAATTTAGGGTTAATATATGATGTAGATTGCTACAAAGATGATGTTAGCAAACTAAATAAATGCAAAATTACAATGACTCTAACATCTGCAACATGCTCTATGAGTGAAGTTATAGTAGATTTAGTTAAATCAATTCCAAGCAGAATGGATGGAGATTTACTAGAACTTGATGTAGATTTAGTTTTTGACCCACCATGGAGCCAAGATAAAATGAGCGATGAAGCAAAATTAGCAATGGGGATATTGTAATATATTGGATGAAATAAATTAAATAGTTATTAACTATTTAAACTCTTTTAATTTCTCCAATATAATTTAATGCACTGCTGTTGTATAAGTTGCCTGGTGTTACAAAATCGGCAATTATTGTATTAAAATTTTTTAAGGATTTTTCATTTTTATTAATTTGATTATTAACTTGGTTTGCAAATAGTAAAAATGCATTCTCTACCTCTGAGATATCAACATTTGGAATATTTTTTTCTAACTCTTTGTTGTCTAAATATTCAATAGAGTTTTTTAACTCTTCTTCTGTTTGTTTTACAATTGTTTCAATTGAGGTATTTTTATCTATATTTAATTTTTCTTGAGTATTTTCTTTTTTAAAATCCAAATTGCTAAATTGTGCATATAGGCTATTTGGATGAACATTTTTTGGTAAATTGTTTATCTTTTTGGTTGTATTCCAGTTGTTAAGTTTTAATATACCAGGATATGGCTCTTCATAGCTTCTGTAAACTAATTCTGAACAAATTAAAACTTCTTTACCATTTTGTGTTAATTTTAAAATTATTTGGGCAGCTCTTTCTAATATAGTTTTGGCTATCCATCTAAAAGTTTTTGTAGGCAGAGCTTTATTTATTAAAATAATAAATGCCAATAGCACTATTTGCTCATATCCATATCGATTTGGAGATAGATAAAAGTTATTAGCTACATTTAATACAGGATTTATATCTAAAGTTTCATCTTTTAGTCTAAAAACTTTAATATATTTACTATTTTCAATACTTTTATAAATACTATTTTTTGATACACCACTAGAACCCTCTTTTGCTTCTATAACTTGATTGTTACCAACATATAAAGATGCATGGTTTACTTCTGTTCCATCAAATTTTCTTATTAATTTTGAAATTAGATGTGTTCCATGGTATAAGAAAATATCACCACTTTTTAATTCAAAGTTTATTTTGTCCATAATATATCTCCTTATATTTATTTTATAAAATTATTATAACAAGATATTGTGTCAATATATTGTTTAACTTTTTAATAGAGCTACTAAAAAGGTTTTAAACTAAAAATATATTTAAAAAAAAGCTCTAATTATAATTAATATGTTAAAATATTAAAAATTTTTAGGTTTATAATGAAGAAATATATAATATTTTTACTATTAATTGTTTATCTTTTTGGAGATGGGGTTGGTAGATTAAAATCAAATTTAACTACAAACTATTTTTTATTAAACAATAGATGGCTAAAGTCTGGGAATTATTCTAAAAAAAGTATAAATATAGAGAATAAGTCATTTGTATTAAAACATTATATTAAAAATAGTAGTAAAATAGAGCCAATTATTATTGGAGGATTTGGTTTTAGCTCTTTAAATAAAGGCAATATTGATACAAAATTTTTAAAAATTGGAACTGGTTTAAAATATAATTTTTCAAAGAGTAGTTCATTTGATTTTGGTATAACAAATATGTGGTTAAAAAGTAGTGTAAAAAATTATAACAATAGCATAAATGGCAATATTAAAGAGATATTTTTTTTAACAAAATATAAAAAAGATTATAATTCTACTACTTTATCAAATAGTTTCTCTTTGCACTATCAAAATATAGGGTATGGTAAGAGTTTTAATAAAGTTAAGGGTTTTAGTGGAGATG
>JAMONW010000014.1 GCA_027066355.1 Campylobacteraceae bacterium | reverse complement strand
CAATATTGATAATAAAAGCAATATTGATAATAAAATAGAGAATTTAGATGATACTCTTTTGGTATTAGTGCCTCTGTTGCTTTTAGTTTTGCTTATTGTAGCATCTAAGCTTATAGATAGAGTGCTTTTACCAATTAAAACTTTAACAAAAAGTGCAAAAAACATTAGCATTCATAACTTTCAAAGAAAAATAGATATGCCAAAAGCTAGTAGTGAAATAATTGATTTAATAGACTCTTTTAATACTATGATAGAGAGAATTCAAGAGGGTGTGGCAAATTTAGATAGATTTAATAGCGATCTCTCTCACGAGCTTAAAACACCACTTACTGTTATTAGAGGCAAAATAGAAGTGGCTCTTAAAAAAAATAGAGAAGCAAAGGAGTATAAAGAGGCTTTAGAGAGCGTTTTAAAACAAACCATGCAGTTAGAAGCAATTATTAATAATCTTCTTTTGCTTAGTAGATATACAAAAGAGAATATCGCTTCAACCTTTAGATTATGCACTTTTGATACTATTTTATTAAATTGCATAGAGAAGTTTGACTCTATGTTAGAAGAGAAAAATATAACCCTTCATATAGAGCCTTTAGAGCATATACAAAGCTACTCAAACCAAGTTTTGCTAGAGGCTATTTTTAATAATCTAATAGATAATGCCATAAAATATAGCACAAAAAATAGCAATATTTATATATCTTTATATCAAAAAAATGGCATTAATTTTACTATAAAAGATGAAGGCATTGGCATAGCAAAAGAGGAGCTATCTAAAATTACCAATAGATTTTATAGAGTAGATAAATCAAGAAACAAATTGATAGAAGGCTTTGGGCTTGGCTTAGCGATCGTTAAAAATAGTATTGATCTACTTGGCGGAGAGTTTAAAATAGAATCTAAGCTAAATAGTGGAACTAAAATATATATTAAGTTCTTATAGTTATTTTATATAATGGTAAAGAATTTACCAAGTATATCTAGTCTATATTATTTTTTAATAGATATTTTTAGTTATTAAAATAGTAGCTTAATAAGTGCAAATAACTTTATATCAGAAGATGAGAGTTTTACTCATCTTCACTCTCTTCTATATGATTTAAAATTATGTTTTTATTCTCTAGCATTCCTGTTCCAACTGGCACTAAACGACCAATTACAACATTCTCTTTTAAATCTTCTAATCTATCAACTGCACCTGCAATTGAAGCAGAAGTAAGAACTTTTGTTGTATCTTGGAATGAAGCAGCTGAAATAATAC
The DNA here is from genome assembly GCA_027066355.1 of Campylobacteraceae bacterium. Classification (GTDB taxonomy): domain Bacteria; phylum Campylobacterota; class Campylobacteria; order Campylobacterales; family Sulfurovaceae; genus JAADEQ01. The sequence goes on along the minus strand of JAMONW010000014.1, from coordinate 3,249 downwards.
TATCTGCACCAACTGCTGCTCTAGTAATACCAACTAAAACTGGCTCAGCAATAGCTGGACGACCACCTCTATTTAGAATTTTTTCATTCTCTTCAATAAATCTAACACGAGAGATTAAATCGCCTTCGATAAATTTAGTATCACCACTATCAACAATTTTAACTTGTCTTAACATTTGAGAAACAACAATCTCAATATGTTTATCTGCAATATTAACACCTTGACGACGATATACTTGTTGAACTTCTGAAACAATATGCTCATAAAGCGCTTTTTCACCAAGTGCTTCTAGTAAATCGTGGCTTGAGACAACACCATTTGTTAAATGTTCTCCTGCATGAACATAATCACCTTCACGAACTAATATCTCTTTACCTTTATCAACAATATACTCTACCTCTTTTTCGCCATTTACAATATATAAACGCTCTTTTCCACGAATCATTTTACCAAAGCGAATAGTTCCATCAATTTTAGCAATTAGTGCAATATCTTTAGGGCGTCTTGCCTCAAATAGTTCACTAACTCTTGGAAGACCTCCAGTAATATCGCTAGATTTAATAGCCTCTTTTGCTTTTTTAGCTAAAATATCTGCTTCATGAACCTGACTACCTTCTTGAACATAAATTGTTGTTTTAGGTTCTAGTGGATACTTAATAATTTCACCATCTTCTGTAGCTAATATTATTGTTGGTTTATATGTTGTTGCAATATATTCATTTAGCGTTAATCTTGTTTCACCTGTAATTTCATCAAATTGCTCAGATGCTGTAACACCAGGAATTATATCTTCAAACTTAACAGTTCCGCTGGTATTTGCAATAATTGGATCAGAGTATGGATCCCACTCTGCTATTACAACTTGCGATTTATTTTTAGGATTACAGATAACTTCACCTTTTTCAACTGTGCTACCAGCGCCAGCAACTACAATTGAGCCTCTTGCAATATAGTGTCTTGCTGCTTGGCGATTCTCTTTATCTACAATTACTGCAAATAGACCTTTTTGAGTTACCTCTTCATCTGCTTTAATATCTACTTTTGACTCTAAATAATCACCCTCTAATAAGAAGTAGTGAATAGTTCCTTTTGCATCTGCTTTAACTACTTGAGTTACTGGCATTCCATCTTTTACTTTTAGTTCACTTGCATATGGAATATGAAGTGGAATTGACCAACTCTCTTTAATTACATCTGCAATAGAGTCATCTTTTTTAAGCTCTTGTCCATCTTCTTTTGAGATAAATAGTTTACCTTCAATATTCCCTGAAACACCTGCTAACTCAATAGCTTTAGATACATCATTTTTTCTTAATTTATACTCTTTAGTATCTTTTTTACCTGTTAGAGTTAAAATAATTTCATCGTGTGTATTTTTAATACTCAATTTACCATCAAATAGTGCTTTAATTTTTGGCTCAACTAACAAAATTCCCGCATTTCTTCTGTTTGCAACAATCTCTGCACCATCTTTTCTTTTATAAGTATTTAAGTTATAGTATCTAATAAAGCCCTCTTTTGTTGCAACTACTTGGCGTTCCTCTTTGCCTGCTGTTGCGGCACCACCTGTGTGGAATGTTCTAAGAGTAAGCTGAGTTCCAGGCTCTCCAATAGATTGAGCTGCAATAACACCAATTGCTTCACCTGGTTTTACAAGACGGTTTTCAGCCATATTTAAACCATAACATTTTGCACAAATACCTTTTGTAACTTTACAAGTTGATGCACCTCTAATTGTTACTGATTGAACCATTGATTCATTAAGCAATTTTGCTTCAACTTCACCAATTAATGTTCCACTTGGAAGCAATATTTCATTGTTGATTGGATCAATTACATCTTTTATTAAAACTCTACCATAAGCTCTATCTGCAATTGTTTCAATTAGCTCATTACCAACAACAATATCTGTAACTTCCATACCCTCATGAGTTCCACAATCTTCCATAACAACTTTTATATTTTGTGCAACATCAATTAATTTTCTTGTCAAGTATCCCGCATTTGCTGTTTTTAATGCTGTATCGGCAAGACCTTTTCTTGCACCGTGCGTTGAAATAAAGAATTCAAGAACATTTAGCCCTTCACGGAAACTTGAGATAATTGGCGTTTCAATAATCTCACCACTTGATTTTGCCATAAGTCCACGCATACCAGAGAGTTGTCTAATTTGAGATGCAGAACCCCTAGCACCTGAATCTGCCATCATATATACTGAGTTAAATCCACCTTTGTCTTCTTTAATAAGTTTCATTAACTCTTCAGCAATTTTGTTATTGGCATCTGTCCAAACATCAATAATTTTATTGTATCTCTCTTGCTCTGTTAATAGACCTGCACTATATTGTTTTTGAATTTCAACAACTTGTTTTTTAGTTTCAGCAACAATTTTCCCTTTTGTTTCTGGTGTTTTGATATCATCAATTGAGATAGAAACACCTGTTTTTGTAGCAAATTCAAAACCTAAATCTTTTAAATCATCTAAAAATTCTGCTGTTAAACTTACACCTTTAATTTTATAGATATAATCAACTAAATCAGCAATATCTTTTTTCTTCATAACTTTATTCCAGTAGTGTTCTGGAACAAAATCAGGAATAATAGATTTTAGTATAATTCTTCCTGCTGTTGTTGTAATAAGTTTACCATTAACAATAGTTCTAACTCTTGCATTTAAGTCTAAAACATCTTGCTCAATTGCAATTTTAATTTCATCAATATTTGTAAATAGTTTATGCTCACCTTTTACTTCATCTTTTTCAAGTGTTAGATAGTAAAGTCCTAAAATCATATCTTGTGATGGAACTGCAATTGCCCTACCTGATGCTGGTAGTAAGATATTCATTGAACTTAACATTAAAATTTTTGCTTCTGCAATTGCTTCATCTGAAAGTGGCACATGCACTGCCATTTGATCCCCATCGAAATCGGCATTAAATGCAGCACAAACTAATGGATGAAGTTGAATTGCTTTACCATCAATCAATTTTGGGTGGAACGCCTGAATTGATAATTTATGTAGTGATGGCGCACGGTTTAATAACACTGGATAACTATCAACTACCTCTTCAAGACATTGCCAAACTTCATCAGTTTGTTGTTCAATCATCTTTTTAGCAGCTTTTAGAGTTGAAGCAAAACCTTTATCCTCTAATTTAGCCATTAGATGTGGTTTAAATAGCTCTAACGCCATTTTTTTAGGTAATCCACATTGATCCATCTTTAAATCTGGTCCAACAATAATTACAG
>JAMONW010000013.1 GCA_027066355.1 Campylobacteraceae bacterium | reverse complement strand
ATTTATTTGGGTTGTTATAAACTTAATTTCTGCTAATTTTATTTTTAAAAACTCTCTTTAAAGTTATATTCTTTTAAAAAAACTTTCAAAATGCCAGAAAATATGGAACTTTTTATTAAATGTTATAAAATACTTTAAATATTTAGATATTTCATGCTTTTGAAATGGTATTAAAGGATTTTATATGTTTAAACGCTCTTTTTTAGCTTTTGTCTTGCTTTTTAGTATAAATGGATATGCAAAAAATGTATTATTTTATGATTTTGAAGATAATGATGTGAATGATACAGTTGGTGCTACTGTTGTAGATAAGAGTGGTTTTAATAATATTGGTAATTTTCATAATGGTAGTAGCAAGGGTGCTGTTATTGTTGCTCCTGGGGCTGATGGTAGTAAAAGGGCAGTAGAGTTAAATGGAGAGCCTGATAAGTATGACTTTGTATATGCAAAAGATAGTAAATCTTTAAGTATAACAGGTGATTTAACAATATCTACTTGGATATATAATAGAAGTAGTGATCCAGATAAGGTATCTGGAGTTATTACAAAAACATACAAATCAGATACACATGAGGTTGAGTATTGGGTTGGTATATATCAAAATCATATTCAATATTATGATAATGCTGGTAATGATATAAATGTAGATACATTTACATTTGATGCCAATAAGTGGTATTATATAGCAGTTACTCGTAATATTAAAGATAAAACTATGAAGTTTTATGTAGATGGAAAGTTAGTTAAAACAGTAAAAAATATAGAAACTGGAATTAAAGATACAGATTATGGTTTATCAATTGGTTCTTGTATTCCTTGTTATGCACCTTTTAATGGAAAGATTGATTGCCCAAGAATTCATGATAATGTATTGAGCGATAAAGAGATTGTAACAGATAAAGATAGCTGTAAACCAAAAGCTTGTCTTGGTGATAGAGTATGGTTAGATGATGGTGATGGTATTCAAAATAGTGATGAAATAGGTTTAAAAGATGTAAATGTAACACTCTTAGATAAAGATGGAAACTATTTAAACTCAATGCTTACAGATAGTAACGGAACATATAAGTTTTGTAATTTGAGTGAGGGTAAATATAAAATAAAAGTTACTACACCAAATGGCTATGAGATAACCAATAAAGACCAAGGCAGAGATGATAGTAAAGATAGTGATGTAGATATAAATAGTGGTATATCAGATTTAATTAATTTTAGTGCAACTTCAGATGATTTTAAGTGGGATATAGGATTGGTAGAAAAGCCAACTCCAACATACTGCTTGGGCGACTTTGTGTGGGAAGATAAAAATGCAAATGGTATTCAAGATAGTGGAGAAAGTGGCATTGCTGGAGTTAGTGTAAAATTGTATGATGCAAATGGAGTGGAGCTAAATAAAACAACTACAAATAGTGGTGGTGAATATGAATTTTGTGGCTTAGAGGCTGGTAAATATAGTGTTGAGTTTGTAAAATCAACTCTCCCTAAAGGTTATGAATTTACAAAAGCAAATCAAGGAAATAGTGATAGTAAAAATAGTGATGCCAACAAAACAACTGGTAAAACAGATATGGTAGAGATTACAAATAGTGATATAAATAGTGTAGATGCAGGTATTGTAAAGAAGCCAACTCCAACATACTGCTTGGGCGACTTTGTGTGGGAAGATAGCAATGCAAATGGTATTCAAGATAGTGGAGAAAGTGGCATTGCTGGTGTAACTGTGAAATTATATAATACAAATGGAGTGGAGTTAAAAAGTGTTACAACTAATGGTAGTGGTAAGTATGAGTTTTGTGGTTTGAGTAATGGAGATTATGTTGTAGAGGTTATTAAGCCAAAAGATTATGAAATTACAAAAGCAAATCAAGGCTCTAATGACTCAAGAGATTCAGATGTAAATCCTGCAACTGGAAAAACATCAGCAGTTACAATAAGCAATGCTAATAATAGTAGTGTAGATGCTGGTTTGATTAAAAAAGATAGTAACTCAGATAATAATGGTGTTAATATAAAAGGTATATGTTTGGGTGATTATGTATGGTATGATAAAAATCTAAATGGAGTTCAAGATGAGAAAGAGTTAGGGGTTGTTGATGTGCCAGTTTATATATATGATGCAAATGGAAATAGTGTAAAAGATATAGATGGAAATGTAGTTAAAGCTATAAAAACAGATAAGAGTGGACACTATAAATTTTGTAATTTAACTCCTGGCAAAGATTATAAAATAAAAATAGATATACCAAATACATATTTAGCAACACTTACAAACAGAGGAGATGATACAAAAGATAGTGATATCAATAGTAATGGTGAAATTTTTGTAAAAAGCCCAACAAAAGATAATATGAGCCTAGATGCAGGTATATATTGTGAGTGTGATGATTATAAAGTTCACCCAAAAAATTATAAAAAAGTAAGCGCTCCTTCATTTAGTTTAGTAGGTTTTGCAATGGCATTTTTTGCAATATTTTTACTTGCAACAAGAAGAGAGAAGAGATAGATAATTTTTAGTGTTTGAATTTCACGGCAAAAGTGATTTTCGACCAGAACAAGTTCTGGTTTCCGTGTGCTAGAAAATTTAAACTTCATTGTAACATCACATCTTCAAGAGTATTTGGAAGCGTGAACTTGTTCACGCCAGAAATTTAGATTTCACAGCAAAAGTAACTTTAGACCAAAACAAGTTCTGGTTTTCAAGAGTGGAAGTGCGAACTTCTCAAAGAGAGTGCAAAGGCACAAGGTTCGTGTTAGAAATTTAGGTTTTACTGCAAAAGTGATTTTTGACCAGAACAAGTTCTGGTTTCCAAAAGAAGTAAAAAACAAATCTTAAAGTAAAGATTGTAATTTGATAGAATAGGAAGCGTGAACTTGTTCACGCCAGAAATTTGGGCTTTGTGGTAAAATAGTTTTATACCAGAATAAATTCTGGTTTCCGTGTGCTGGAAGCGTGAACTCGTTCGCGCCAAGAGTTTGAATTTCATAGCAAAAGTAATTTATGACTATAACAAGTTCTGGTTTCCGTGTGTGTGCTAGAAGTTTGAATTTTTTAATTATCATTTTATTTATACAATCTCTCTTTTTAAATTCTCTTTTAAAGATGTAGTAATTTCGTAAGAGATAGTATTAAAGTGTTTTGCTACAATTTGGGCATTGTTGAAGATGCAAATTTCATCTTTTGTATATTCTAAAGAGATAAAATCCATTGATACCCGTCCTAAAATTGGTAAATTTTGGGTTGTAATTAGTGGTTTTTTGCTATTGCCTCTAAATAAACCATCTCCATAACCAACATCATAAGTTGATATAGTCATATTTTTTGGTGCTATAAAGTCGCCTCCATAACCTACTTTTTGCCCTTTTTTTAACTCTCTGGTGCTAACTCTTTTTGCCCATAGCGACATTATAGGTTTTAACTCTAAAATATTATAAATTTTTGGTAATTCATTAAAGCCATACATTGCAATACCTACTCTTGCGATATCTTCACTAAAACTACTACTTCTAAGCAAAGCCGCAGAGTTAAAGCTATGAAAACGGGGCTTAAGCCCAGCATTTAAAATTTGCTCTTTAACTCTTTTAAAATTTTCTTGTTGCCAAGCTAATTCACTGCCCAGTTCATCGGCATTTGCATAGTGGGTAAATACTCCAAACAAATTTAAACCACACTTTTTTATAATGTTTATAGCTTCATTTAATTGCTCTATTAAAATACCGTTTCTGTGCATTCCTGTATCTATTTTTAATTCAATTTTAACACCTTTTGGAGTATTTTTTAATTGCTCTAAAGAGGTAATTGCATAGCTAAATTTAGCCTTTTTTGTGGGTGTGTCATTTAAAATTAATATATTTTCAAAATAGTTTTTTATTTTTTCTGCTTCTTGATTATTAATTACAACAGCTTCTGTTAAACCATACTCTTTTAGCAGTTTTGCCATTAATTCTATGCCATGCCCATAAGCATTATCTTTTAAAACTGCTGCAATTTTTCTTTTGTCGCCTGTTTTTAAAGCTAATTGGTTAAGATTATAATATAAATTGTTTTTAGATATTTTTATAGTTGCCATGGTGTAATTGTATCATAAAAGGGTTAAGATGGATTGGATATTTTATACAAAAATTGTAGCTTTTGTAATAACAGTTGTTGTAGTGTGGGTTGTTTTTAAAGAGCTAAAGGGTGCAATTAAAGATGATAGAGATGGTAAAAAGAGTAGCAAATGTGAGCTTGATTAATGGAGAGGTTAGTGCTAAGTGCTTAGTTTGTAGTGTAAGTTAGCAATTCTAATTTTGGAACCTCGAATTTATTCGAGGCTAAAGTTTGAGTTTTGTGGTAAAATAGTTTTATACCAGAATAAATTTTGGTTTCCGTGTGCCGGAAGCGTGAACTCGTTCGCGCCAAGAGTTTGAATTTCACAGTAAAAGTAATTTTTGACCAGAACAAGTTCTGGTTTCCGTGTGTTGAAAGTGTGAACTTGTTCGCGCCGAGAGTTTGAATTTCATGGTAAAAGTAATTTTTGACTAGAACAAGTTTTGGTTTCCGTGT
>JAMONW010000012.1 GCA_027066355.1 Campylobacteraceae bacterium | reverse complement strand
TAATAGATGGAGCAACACTTTATACAAGTTGTGATATTTTTACAACAGTCTATTATGTTGCCTCTAAAAAAATTGATTTTAAAATTGTTACAAAAGAGTTAGAAAAAATATTAACTTTTGTAAATATAGTTCCAATAGATATTAATATTATAAATAAAGCAATAGCAATAAGTAAAGAAAAAAATCATAAAGATTTAGAAGATATATTGCAATATGTATGTGCCAAAGAGAGTAGTTGTGAAGTTATAGTAACAAATGATAAAAGTTTCTATAATGATGGTATAAAGTTAATAGGAACTAAATAGCATATATTGGAAAATAGGGTTTGGTGTTAAATTTTTAATTTTGAATGATGAATTTTGAATTTAGGTATGATTTTACTTTGTAAAATCTTTATTTGGTAATATAAAAAGTAAAGAGATGAGTCTTATTTTTACTGCTACTAACTAGTAACCAATACACTAATTACTATTTTATAATTCATAACTCATAATTCAACATTACCTAAAACCAATCAACTAATCACTAATTACTATTTTTTTTGCTACAATATGAATTGATTAATCCAAGGAGGGTTTTTATGAGCAAAGAGATGTTTGAGAAGCTTTTTAAAAATGAGTTAAGCCAAGATGAAGCAAGAGATTTTTTAGTTGAGCTTTATAAAAAGGGTGAGAGTGCTGAGGATATTGCAAATGCAGCTAGTGTTATGAGGGAGCATTCTATTAAGTTGCCTGTTAGCAAAGAGCTTCAAGATGAGTTAATTGATATTGTTGGAACTGGTGGAGATAAGAGTGGCAGTTTTAATATCTCTACTACAGTATCTTTGCTACTTGCAGCTAGTGGGGCAAAGGTTGCAAAACATGGCAATAGAAGCATTACTAGCAACTCTGGTTCTGCTGATGTGTTGGAGGCTTTGGGAATTAATTTGAATTTGAGTGTAGAGAATCAAATTAAGCTTCTTGAAGAGCTTGGGTGGAGCTTTATTTTTGCAATTAATCATCACCCTGCTATGAAGCACATTATGCCAATTAGAAAATCTTTGAGTCATAGAACAATTTTTAATATTTTAGGACCTCTTACAAATCCAGCTGGTGCTAAAAAGTATCTTTTGGGTGTATTTAGTGCAGAGTTTATTGATGTTATTGCAAATGCTTTAGTTGAGCTTGATACAAAGAGAGCTTTTGTAGTTAGTAGTCGTGATGGAATGGATGAAATTAGTATTAGTGCAGATACAGATTTTGCTTTTGTGCAATCTGGCAAAGTAACAAGAGGAGTTATTAATCCATTAGCTTTTGGCTTTAAACGCACACCAAAAGAGGCGATTTTGGGTGGTGATGCTAAAGAGAATGCTAAAATAACAATAGATGTTTTAAGTGGTGAGTTAAAAGATGCCAAAAGAGATATTGTGCTTTTAAATGGAGCTTATGCACTATTTATAGATGGGAAAGCTAGAGATATACAAGAGGGAATTGAGATTTTAGAGCATACAATAGCTACAAAAAAGGCAATAGAGCATTTAGAAAAAATTATAAAAGTATCTAATGAGTTATAAAATAGTTTTAAAAAAAGAGGCAAATTTAGATAAGTTAAAAGAGCTTACAAAAGAGATAGCAGAGTTTTTCCCAAGTAGTGCAATAGTGCTTTTAAAGGGGAATTTAGCTGCTGGAAAGACAACACTTGTATCTAAGTTTGTGGAACTTTTAAACCAAGGTGCTGAAGTTGCAACTTCTCCAACTTTTGCTTTGCAACAAATTTATGGAAATACTATTTTTCATTATGATTTTTATAGAGTAGATTTTAGTGAGTTAGTAAATTTGGGGCTTTTAGAAGAGTTTGAAAAAGAGGGCTACCACTTTGTGGAGTGGGCTAGTGAAGAGTTGGTAGATTTGCTACTTGAAGCTGGGTTTGAAGTTTACTCTATAGAGATTAACAATTTAGGTAGTAGCAGAGAGTATATTTTAAGGAAATTAAATGCATAAATTAGAGGCAAAAAATTTAACAAAAATAATAGCTAAAAAAGAGATTGTAAAAGATGTATCTTTAGATGTAAGTAGTGGTGAAGTTGTAGGTTTGTTAGGTCCAAATGGTGCTGGTAAAACAACAACATTTTATATGATTTGCGGGATAGTAGAGCCAACAAGTGGAAAAGTTTTAATAGATAATGAAGATGTAACTACTTTGCCCCTTAGCAAAAGAGCAAAAAAGGGTATTGGCTATTTGCCTCAAGAGTCAAGTATATTTGGGGATTTAAGTGTAGAGGATAATTTGTATATTGCTGCTGAAGCTGGAGAGCTTAGCAAAGAGGAGCAAAAGAGCAGGGTAGAGGAGTTACTAAAAGCACTTAATATTGAGCACATTCGCGATAGAGAGGGAGTAAAGCTTAGTGGTGGAGAGCGTCGAAGATGTGAAATTGCTAGAGCTTTAGTTAATCGTCCAAAATTTTTGCTTCTTGATGAACCGTTTGCTGGGGTTGACCCAATTGCAGTTAGCGATATTCAAAGTGTTGTAAAAGAGTTAGCACAAATGGATATTGGTATTTTAATAACAGATCATAATGTGCGTGAAACTTTGCAAATTTGTGATAGAGCTTATGTGCTTGAGAGTGGAAAACTCTTAGCAAGTGGAACAGCTTTGGAGATTGAAGAGAATGTTGATGTAAGAAAGCACTATCTTGGAGAAGATTTTAAATTTTAGTCTAAACTTATTTAGGGTTTATTAATAATAAAATAAGTTAGAGCTTAAACTCTACTTGCAGATTTTACTCTTTTTATAATCTCTTTTTTGCTAATTTTATCTTTTTTGTTGCTATAGATATTCTCTTCAAGTTTTTTAATAATATCTTGAATATTATGC
>JAMONW010000011.1 GCA_027066355.1 Campylobacteraceae bacterium | reverse complement strand
TCTCTAGTGGATTTGCTTCTATGTTAATAAGTGCTAAAAGTGAGCCAACAGTGCTTGAGAGATAGGCACTAAAGTTATCAGCATCATCTAAAATCTCACTACTTGGTTTACTAAGAGAGCTTAAGATATTAATTGGCACTCCAGCGCTTGAACCGGGTGTAAAAATGGTTTTATCAACTGCTGCAAACTTTGCAACTCTATCCTCATCTTGCCCCCAGCTATAAATTCCTTCACGCCACATATTTGCAATTTTTGCTGCATACTCAAGTGGGTCTTCACCTTTAGCTTTGGCATCATCTTCTACCCAAGGCTTAAAACTAAGAGGCGAAAAGCTAGGGTCTGTTAAAAGCATATCCCCCATATCACCTTTTGGGTCAATTACAATTGATGGAATATTATCAATTGCCGCCTCTTCAAGTAGTCCAATTCCAAGCCCTGTTTTTCCAGAACCAGTCATTCCAATAATTGCTGCGTGGGTTGTAAAGTTTTTATTTTTAAGAAGTGTTAAAGCCTCTGTAACCTCTAAATTATCTTTATTTACATCTTTACCCACATAAAAAAGTCCAGCTTTTTCATAAATATCTTTTAGATTGCTCACTTTTAAACCCCTTAATATATTTCTTTTATAGTAGTATATCAAAAAATGATAAATAGTTGGTTTTTGCCCTAAAAACGGAGGTAAATTTAAACTTTTTATGCTATTATAAGGCACTTTGACATAAAAATCCCCAAAAAATCTAAAATAAAGGCATAAATTGGAAGAGGTAATAGTTTTTATATTAACAATACTAATAGCATCAATATTGAATATTTTATTAAAAAAACTTGATTTGCCAACAGCTATTGGCTATATATTTACAGGTGTAATCATTTCACAATTTGTAGGAGGTGATGGTGCAAAAGAGTTAGAGCATCTATCAGAGCTTGGAATAATATTTTTAATGTTTACAATTGGATTAGAGTTTAGCTTTAATGAGCTAAAAGTAATGAAAAAACAAGTGTTACTATATGGCTCTTTGCAAGTTTTAATCACAGCTACAATATTTGCAGTTATTGCAAAGTTTTTGCTAGGATTTGAGCAAAAAAGTGCAATTATTATTGCTTCTGCTTTGGCTTTATCTTCAACTGCAATTGTGCTAAAAATGCTCAATGAAAATGGAGATATTCACGCAGGATATGGACGCAAAGTGCTTGGAATTTTGCTATTTCAAGATTTGGCAGTAATTCCTATTTTAATACTTATTGATGTATTTACCAAAGATGTAGAAGTTACTACTTTGCTCTTAAATACATCAGGACATATGCTTATGTTTTTTGTATTGTTATTTGTAGGTAAGTTTGGAATAGATAAATATCTTGATTTTTCTGTAAAAAGCCAAAATCAAGAGATATTTTTACTTGCAATTTTATTTACAGTTTTGGCCTCTGCCGAAGTTGCCCATCTATTTGGCTTCTCTTACTCTTTGGGTGCTTTTTTTGCAGGAATGCTTTTGGCTGAATCTCACTACAAATACCAAATAGAAGCCGACCTCTCACCATTTCGCGACCTATTTTTAGGGCTATTTTTCTTTGTTGTTGGTAGTGGAATAGATGTTGGGATAGTTGTTAAAAATTTTGCAATTATTTTAGTTTTAGTTGTTGTAGTTATGGCAATTAAATCTGCAGTTATTTTTGGGGTTTTATTTTTTAATCAAAAGAGAACTGCATTTAAGAGTGCTTTAGCACTATCTCAAATTGGTGAATTTGCTTTGGCAATTTTTGTTTTAGCTCAAAATAACCACTTTATCAATCAAGAGTTATCAAATATTTTAGCAACTGCTACAATATTCTCAATGATATTAACGCCATTTATTATTAAAAACTTAACACGCCTTGCAGATACTGTATTTAAAGAGCCAATTTTAGAAAACAAAATAAGCTCTGTTGGCTTTAAAAACCATGTTGTAGTGTGTGGATATGGACCACTTGGGCGCAAAGTTACAAATAGTTTAAAGCAAAATGGTTTTGATTTTGTGTTAATTGAACACGACTTAAAGCTCTATCAAGAAGCCTTAGAAGATAATCAACCAGTATTTTTTGGTAATGCGGCTCAAAGAGCAGTTTTGGAATCTGTAAATATAAAAAATGCAACAGCAGTGCTAATTACATTTCACAATTTAGAGAAAATTCGTCTTATCTCACAAGCAGTGTTAGATGTTTCACCAAATGCCCATATTGTTGCAAGAGTTAGAGGAAAAGAGGAACAAAATGCACTAAAAGATTATCCAATAGATATTGTTCTAACAGTAGATACACTTGCTGATAAAATGCTTGGCGAACTGTTTTATTGTCAAATAAGTGAAAAGATAGATAAAAGTTAACTTTATTTATTCTTTTAGAAAATTTATAAACAATTTATTGTAATGAATATATCTATCTTTTAATTTAAAAAATATATAATATAAACATAAACTAAATGAGGAGAGATAATGAAAAGATTACTTTTGCTATCGGCAGTTACAAGCTTAACTCTATTTGGTGCAGCTTATAAGTTGCCTGAACAATCACTAAAAGGTGTTGCACTAGGTGCAGCAAATGTTGCAGCTTGTGATGGAGCAGATTGTGCATATTACAATAGTGCAAATAGTGCTTTTTTAGAAGCAAATAAACAATATTTAGAAGCTGGATTAATAGGGGTTCATCTACCAGCAGTTAAATTTAATGGAACGGTAGCAATTTCACATACAACTATTATACCAGCAAATGGAAAGACTAAAATAGAGAATAAAGTTGTTCCATATTTGCACTATATCTCTAAAGAGTATGGTAACTTTAGATATGGACTTAGTGTTACAACACCAGGAGGTTTAGTTAAGCGCTGGGATACACCTGTTCAAAAGCTTTATGCAAAAAAATTTGATTTAAAAATTATTAATATCAATCCATCTGTTACATATAAAGTTAATAGTAATTTTGCTCTATCGCTTGGGGCTGATATTGTTTATAGTGATGGTAAGGTTCAAAGTGATGGATTTGATTTAAAAATTCCTTTAAAAAGAGATTTAGATGGTGATAGTATAGATTATGGATACAATTTAGCTGCAACATATCATCTTGATAATGGAGTTAATTTAGCTGCTACTTATCGATCAAAAGTAAAACTATCGTTAGAAGGTAAAGCAAATTTACAAATGGGAACCTTTGCAAATATATATGACTCTAGTGTAAATGTTTATCTACCTGCACAATTAGATTTTGCAATCTCTAAAGATATTGATAAATTTACTTTAGAGTTTGTTTATGAAAGAACTTTTTGGAGTAAATATAAAACTTTAGACTTCAACTATAAAACAGCACTTCCTGCTGCATTACAACCATCATTTGATAGACCAATACCAAAAAATTGGAAAGATACAAATACTTTTAGATTTGGATTACAATATAGATACAATAATAAAATAACACTTTTAGCAGGATATAGCTATGACCAAAGTCCTATTAAAGATAAATATTTAAGCTTTGAATTACCTGATAGTGATGCTAATATATTCTCTGCAGGTTTTACCTATAAACAAAATAAAAACTTAACTTGGGGAGTTGCTGCTTTATATGATAATAAAAAGAGTAGAAGAGTATCAACATACAATGGCATAAGAGGAAAATTTTCAAAAGGTGGAGCTATCTTAATTACAGCTGGAGTTCAATACTCATTTTAAGCTCCCTTTCCACACCTTTGCAAAGGCTTTTATTGCCTTTGGAATCTCATCTAAATCAAAGTTTCCAAAACCAAGGCGAATGGCTTCAAAATTGCTAGTATTGCAAAGTGAGGCAAAATAGACTTTTATGCTCTCTTTTTCTAAAAGCTCTTTAAATTTTTGCCAATTAAAACTCCCTTTTGGATATATTAAAATTGCAAGTCCAGCCCCTTTTGCCACAAACTCAAAGCTACAACCAAGCTCACTTTTTAGGCACTTTATCATTAAATTATGTTTTTTCTTATTTTGCGCTCTGATTTTTCTTAAGTGCCTATTAAAATAGCCCTCTTTTAAAAAAAGTTCTAGTGTCTTTTGTGTATGGATATTTACAGAGCAAAAGTGGCTATCATAGCTTAATTTAAAAGCTTTTAAAAGCTCATCTGAAAGGTGCATATAAGTAACTCTCAAAGCTGGAGAAAGAGCCTTTGCAAAAGTGCCAACATATATTACTCTATCATAATTATCAAGCCCATGAAGTGATGGAATTGGGCGGCTTTGGTAATTTAACTCACTATCATAATCATCTTCAATTATATAGCCATCTTTTTTATGCATTAATTCTATAACTCTTTGGCGCTTTGATATTGGCATAACAAGCCCTGTTGGATATTGATGAGATGGTGTAATATATACTACTTTTGCATCACTCTTGCTAAGCTCGTCTAAATTGATACCACCCATATTTAGTGATATTTTACTAATTTTGTATCCATACTCTTTAAATATATTTTCTGTAATATAGTATCCTGGTGATTCTATGGCAAAATTAGCATATTTTTGCTTTAAAAGTTTTGCTACAAGAGTAATAGCAGTAATAAAACCAGAA
>JAMONW010000010.1 GCA_027066355.1 Campylobacteraceae bacterium | reverse complement strand
GAGGTAAAATGGTTGGAATAATATCGCATGTAGAGGCTTTAAAAGAGCATATACCACTACAAATTAAAGTTAAAAAAGTAGGTGGTGGAGTTAGCATGATAGAAGAGGTTAATATGTTATGAAAAAGTTTATAGTTCTAATATTTATAATAACTCTAACATTTGCTAACCATATTAAGTGGCAGGGCAGTTATGCTAAAGCTTTAGAAAGAGCAAAAATAGAGAATAAGAGTTTAATGGTTTTGCTAATTAAGAGTAATTGCAAAGAGTGCCAAAGGGTAGTAAAAGATATTTTTAGTAATAAAGAGTATGTAGATGAGTTAAATAGTAAGTTTATATCTGTAATTATAAATTTTGATAGCAGAGTTAGCTACCCAATAGAGATGTATTATAGCAATGACTTTCCTACTTTATTTTTTGTAAATAGTAAGAGTGAAACATTTATAAAAAAACCAATTTACAGAGATATTACAGAGCAAAAGATTAAAGAGTTTTTGAAAAATTTTGATAGTAATCAATAGTAGGCCTTGCTAATATTACTATAATATAGCATGAAAAAGAGTCAAAAAGTAGTAGTTGTTACAGGATGCAGTAGTGGTATGGGTAGAGCTACTGCAGAGCTTTTATCAAAATCAAATTTTATAGTTTATGCAGGGAGCAGAACTCCAGAAAAACTACAAACTATTGCATCTAAAACACTAATTCCTACTTTTTTAGATGTTACAAATCCTAAAATAGTAAAAGAGTTTTTTGCTACTTTAGATAGAGTGGATGTAGTTGTAAATAATGCTGGATATGGCTTGGTTTCAACAGTAGAGAGTGTAACAGAGGAAGAGATGTTTGCTCAATTTAATGTAAATTTGTTTGGGGTTTTAAGAGTCTGCAAAGGTGCAATACCAATAATGCGTAGGCAAAATAGTGGAATGATAATAAATATAAGCTCTTTTCTTGGAAGAATTGGATTGCCACTTTTGACATTTTATAATGCAAGTAAATACGCAATAGAGGGTGTTACAGACTCTTTAAGATATGAGCTAGAGCCATTTAATATAAGGGTGTGTTCTATAATGCCAGGGTTTTTTAATACCAATTTTGCAAGAGATAATCTTGTAGTAAATAGCGAAATTTTAAATAAAAATTCTCCATATTCAAATTTAGTTAATAATTTAGCCCCTGCTATAATTGAGCAAATAAATAGAGGCAATAACCCAAAAGAGGTAGCAAATTTAATTTTAAAACTTATAGAAAATTCATCAAATATTGCTCATATAAGCGCTGGAGATAAATCTAAAAAATTTATTCCAATGAGAAAAGAGCTAAGTGATGAAGAGTTTGAAGAGAGGGTAAAGAGGTATTATAAATTGTAATGGAATCTCTATTTTTTAACATACAAAACAATCATTATAGAGTTACTCAAATAGATAAGTATAATGTTGGAAATATAGAGAGAGTTGATATTCAAAATGGTTTGCTATTTTTTAAAGTTAATATAAAAAATGGTGTTTGGAGATTGAATATTAAAGATATTGATAGATTTATAATGATAGCAGTAGTTAATCAAGGCTCTTTAGTAGTTAATAATAAAATATTAAATAGTGGATTTAGTGCGACTTTTGCAGTTTCGTATTATGAGTTTTCAATAGAGCTTAAAAAAAGTAAAAAAAGCGATATTTTTATACTATTTGTAGCAGATTTTTTTTTAAAAAGATATTTAGAAGATAAAGCAGATAACCCAATTGATTATTTATATAATTTATTAAGAGAAAAAGAGAGTTTTTGCTTAATTCAAAAAAACTCTTTAGATGCCCTAAGTAGCTATATTATAAAGCAAGTTGTAGAGGTAAAAAATAGCTATTGTATGCAAAGATTAAGGGGAGAGAGCCTAATATTAGAGCTTTTGATACACCATTTATCATTTTTAAATATTCCAAAAAATAGTTTAAGTAGAGATGATTTAAAAATAGTAAAAAAAGCAAATGCAATTTTACAAAAAGAGTTTAGAAAACCGCCTACAATAAAAGAGTTAGCAAAAAGATGCGCTACAAATGATACAAAATTAAAAAGAGTTTTTAAAGAGTTTCATAACTTAACAATAAATCAATATATACAAAATTTAAAATTAGAGTATGCAAATATATTATTGCAAGATAGTAGCTTGAGTGTAAAAGAGGTAGTCTTTAAGGTTGGCTACAAACACCAAGGCTACTTTAGTAAAATATTTTTTGATAAATATGGCATAACACCATCAGCTTTAAGTAGAGAGATTAACTTTTAGTGCCAATAAAAAAACCAATAGTGCTAATTTGCTATTGAAGTAAGTAGAGCTTATTTTATATAATAACTCACAGGAGGTGGGTTATGAAAAAGTTTTTATTTCATCCATTGGTAATTACTACTATTGTTGTTACTTTTATTATTTTGCTTGGTAATTTAAAATATAAAGATAGATATTTAAGTGATAAAGAGTTAAGAGAAGTGGCACTATCTGGTTCTTTTAAGCCTATTCCAAAAACTTATAAAGAGCTTTTAAAAGTGGTCGATAATCCAGAAAATAGGCTTAGTAGAGAAAAAATTGCACTTGGAAAAAAGCTTTTTTTTGAAAATTTACTCTCAAAAGATAAGAGCTTAAATTGCGCAAGTTGCCATATTTTAGAAGAAGGTGGTGATGATAATCTGCCAACTGCAATAGGATTTCATGGTAGAAAAAATCCATTTCACTTAAACTCTCCAACAGTTTTAAATTCGGCACTTGCAGTGGCAGAGTTTTGGGATGGCAGGGCAAAAGATGTAGAGCAACAAGCAGGAGGACCAGTTCAGGCACCATTTGAGATGAATATGCAACCAAAAGATGTAGAAGATAGATTAAATGCTTCACAAAGCTATAAAGATGAGTTTAAAAAGGTTTTTGGTAGCTCAAAAATTACTTTTGAAAATGTAAAAAAAGCAATAGGAGCATATGAGAGAACATTGCTAACAAGAGGGGCTTTTGATGAGTTTTTAGAGGGTAATAATAGTGCAATTAGCCAAAAAGCCAAAAGAGGTATGAGTCTATTTTTAACAAGAGGGTGTAAAGGGTGTCATAGTGGAATGAGTGCTGGAGGGCAGAGTATGCAACACTTTCCATTAAGAAGTTTTATTGCTGATGATATTGGTTTGGTATTTAATCCAAAGTTATCAATAAAAGAGAATCCCTATCCAATACCAGATTTAGGAGGCTTTAGAGGCAAAAATGATATGCTACTATTTAGAGTGCCAATTTTAAGAAACATAAGCAAAACAGCCCCATATTTTCATAATGGTTCAGTAGATAAGCTAGAAGAGGCAGTTCGAATTATGAGCAAATATCAATTAGGCAGAGAGTTTAGCAAAGATGAAATTTCAGATGTTGTAGCATTTTTAAAAACACTAGATGGAAAGATTGTTGAGTATTAGTATCTTATATTAAAGGCATAGAGCTAAGTTTATAACTAAAGTTATATTTTAAATTTTTTAATAATAAATTTTAAAATATATAAATATGTTACTTTAAAATAAAAAAATCATATAGTTGCCATAAAAGTTTATATAATTCCAAAAAATGTATTATTTATATTTCAAATTGATATATTTTTTATGTAAAGAAAATAATAATGCTAGAATTCCTTACATTTTTTAAAAAAGGAGTTTCTATAATGAATAGAAAAATAGCAACAATTTTTACAACAATTTTAATTATGAGTGGAGCTGCACATGCTCAAAAAGTATTAGATTTTAGTTTTGAAGATAATACAGTAGGTGAAACGAGTGGTGTAGTATTAGATAAGAGTGGATTAGATAATGATGGTATGATTCATAGTGTTACTGAAAAAGGTGCTTTAATTGTTACTCCAGGAGCAAATG
>JAMONW010000009.1 GCA_027066355.1 Campylobacteraceae bacterium | reverse complement strand
CACTGGAAGCGCGAACTTATTCGTGCTAAGTTCAAGCTTCAGTGCCAATTAAGTTTTCTACCAGAACAAGTTCTGGTTTCCAAGTGTTGGAGGCGCGAACTTGTTCGTGCTAAAGTTCAAGCTTCACTGCCAATTAAGTTTTCAACCAGAACAAGTTCTGGTTTCCATCTATTTTACTCTCTTTTCTTGGATTTTAGCATATATATATGCTCCAACTGTTAAAATTAAATAAATAGCAACTATAAAATACAACTGTTCAATCTCTGTTTTATACTCATAATATAGTATCAAAACTGCGCCAATTGCCAAGCCCAAAATTGCAATTAGGGCAAAAACTGGGTGAGAAGCAGTTTTATCTTTTATTTTATAATTTGCAACACCCATAAGCAAAGATACAAGCAAAAATGTAATACTTCCAAACTCCAAAATTACCCTAAGTCCACCGCTTAATATCAAAATTCCAGAGCTTAAACCCATTGCAATAATAGCATTACTTGGAATTGTGCCTCTTCTTTTACTCAAAAGTTTTGGCAAATAGCCATCATCACTAATTCTTGCCATCTGCCTAGATGCACCAAACAGTGTGCCACTAATTGCTGATGAAGTTGCTAAAATTGCACCAATTATTACCATTGTTTCACCACTTTTACCAAGTAAATCTTTTGCCCCAGCTGCTAGGGCATACTCTTTATTTTTAATTAAATCATCTACTGGAATTGAAAGCACAGCACCAAGAGCTATAACAAAATATAAACTTGCAACTATAATAACAGCACTATAAATTGCCCTTGGAATATTAATATCTGGATTATCCATCTCTTTTACAGCATTTATAACAAGTTGAAACCCCTCATAAGCTACAAATGTAACAGATGATACAATTAAAATATTTAAAATTGGAGTTTTTGAAAAATCACTCTGCATAGTTAAAATAAATGTATGTAAATCAGTTTTTCCAAAATATATTAAAACCCCAGAGATAAAAAGAAGTATTGTAAGCTTAATATAAACCATAAAATCCTCTAATCTACCCATACCCCTAACACTCCAAAGGTTTATAAGCACAAAAATTGCAACTATTATTAAAGATACAACTTTTCTTGCTATTTCACTATGAGAAAATGTGCTTCCACTAATTGCATAACTTGCAAAAGTATAAGAGTATAGTGATAGTGTGCTAATATATCCAAAAATTGTATACCATCCAATAAAAGAGGCAGCTAAATGTGATTTTGGATAAGTGCGCTTAAAAAAGGCATAAGTTGCACCCTCATCTTTGTAATATACGCCAAGCTTTACATAAGAGTAAGCCGCAAACAATGCAATTACACCACCAAGAGCAATAGCAAATGGAGCCAAAAAACCAACCATAGATACTGAAATACCCAAGATGGTAAATATACCACCCCCAACCATTCCACCAATTGCTATTGCTATTAACTCTTTAAGTCCAAGCGCCTTATTTGCCATTAAATACCTACCCCTTTTTAATAAATAATCCCAAATTTCTTAACTTTATTTTTATGGAACCAAGATTTCCCTCTTAGCAAAAGCTTATTAGTAGTTGTAACTTCTTGCCGAGGTTGAAACCTCGGTTCCAAAATTTTTAACTTTTAACTTTTAACTTTTAATTCTTAATTTTTAATTTTTAATTTTCAACTTCTTGCCACCCGTCATCCTGAACTTGTTTCAGGATCTCCAAAATATCAAAGCAGTTGCAACCTCAGAGATGCTGAAATAAATTCAGCATGACGACTGACGCAACTCATAACTTTTAACTTTTTTTGAAACCATGACTTTGATCTTGGCAAAAGCTTATTAGTAGTTGCAACTTCTTACCGAGGTTGAAACCTCGGTTTCAAAATTTTTAACTTTTAACTTTTAATTCTTAATTTTTACTACCCGTCATTCTGAACTCGTTTCAGAATCTAGCTTTTATGCACTTGCAACCTCAGAGATGCTGAACCAAGTTCAGCATGACGACTGACGCAACTCATAACTCATAATTTTCTTGCTAAACTCTAATTTTTATGGAACCAAGACTTTACTCTTGGCAAAAGCTCTTTATTGTAAACAAACTCTTGGCAAGGTTCTTGTGGTTACACTCTCTTTGCGAAAACCTTGCTTCCAAAATTTTTAATTTTTAATTATTACTTTTTACTTCCCAAAACTTCCTCTTTTACCTCATCTAAAGCCTTTTGCATAAGTTCAAGAATTTTTAAAGAGGCCTCATTTTCATCAACTTCAGGAATATCCCAGCCTGTAATATGCTCATTTGCGCTATAAATTGCTTTAATTTCAGCCTTTATCTCATTGTATCTACTTGCCAACTCTTTATCAATTACATCCATAATTACTCCTTTTTTATAGAATTATACTCCAAATACTACTATTTTTATGTTATTTAAGTTACAAATTTAAAATTTATTACATCTAAGCCCTAAATCTTTGGGATATCCAAGCTTTTTTGCAACTTCACATGCCCTTTTATCTATATCTTTATCTTCTAGCTTCTCTAACTCTTTTATAGTAAAAATATCCTCTTTTATATCTATTTTAAAATATTTTGCGATATCTTCTACTATTGCTTTTGACATATCATTAACTGATGATACCTTTACAATTTCGCATCTTGCATATTTTTCTTTTGGAAAGGCAACCTCAGCAACTCTTAAAGTTGGGTCATCACCAGGAATTTGTTGGGCGCCAAAGAGTGGTTTTGTGCCAATTTTTGCACTTTTGTAGCTTGGAAAGAAATGGCTTAAGTAATTTATCGCTCTTTGGCTTCTTCTATTTAACTCCTCTTGACTCCAGCCATTTTGGATAATATCTAAAAAGTGTTTATTTAATTTTGGGTATGAGCTATCTTTTGTGCTTTTAACTAAACCATCTTTAAATAGTGTAATATCAGGTGTCATAGCGTGAAGTTGAACATAACCATTACAATATGGTGTCCACTGCCCCATACCTTTGTTTGTGCCTCTAATACCATGAAATACAACCTCTGCCCAAGCTCCACTTCTCTCTTCCCACTTGGTAGTATATGCAGCTTTAAACTCTACCATTCTTTGCTCTTTAACTCCAAGCATATCATCTATTATTCCTGTTTGAAAACCAGTTGCATTTATTAAATAATCAAACTCTTTTTCAGCACTTTTAGCACCACTAAATTTTAATTTAAAGCCCTCTTTACTCTCTTTAATATCTACAACTTCACACTCTCTTAAAAGCTCTACGTTTTCCATACTCTCTAGTGCCAAACCGCTATTTGCAGCAACTCTAAATAGATTTATTCCATACTCTTGCACAACAATTACAGGAAATTTTATTGTGCTAAAATCTAAGTTTTTAGCAAATGTAATTAACCACTCATCATTACTTTTTGGATTTTTTACAATCTCTCTTTTTGATAGCTCTAAAAGTTGCTCTTTACTAAAAATTTCAAAATACTCTTCTACCTCTCCTAAAAGCTTGTTTGAGCCATCTATCTCTACTAATTTTTTATACTCATCTCTTAAAACTTCTAATCTGGGTAGTAAATCTAAAGGCTCTTGGGGGTCATAAGTTGGTGTTGCAAAAATTGTGGGGCGTTTATCAATAGAAAATGGATAGAGTTTTGCAAAATCAATTGATTGCTTAAGTAGTGTTACACAAGCTTGTGTTGATATTTCGCGATAAAGGTTGCCTCCAGCGTGTAGATGGCAAAATGGAGGACCACTAATTAAAGCATTTTTCTTCTCAAAAAGGGTTACATCTAAACCCAAATTTCCAAGAGTTAAAGCTGTTGTAACACCAGCAACTCCACCACCAATTATTGCAATATTTATAGCCATAAGATACCTTTTTTAGATATTTTGGCTACTTTAACATAAAATGTTTAAAATTTCAAGCTATTTTTAAAGCACTACCATAAAGAGTGCTATTTTTTATCTGCTGAAATCCTTTTAATCTCTTTTTTTGACTCATCTTTTCTAGCATATTTTTGTATATCATCAGGATTTATATTAATAAGTTTTGTAATTTCATCTTCTTCTTTATTTTCACTTATACTATCTAATGAACTATTATCACCGTGAAGATGCTCATCATAAGTTTGAATATTACCTATAATTGAGCCTCCTTGCTCTGTTCTAATGCCTTTTGTAATAATTTCACCCTCTATTGAGCCACTATTTGTAACCTCTAGCAATTCACTTGCAATTACTCTACCTTTAACTTTACCTTCTACCTTTATTCTTTTACTTTTGCACTCTCTTGTATCTACAATCCCATTACTATTTATCTCTATTGAATCCATTGAATGTATAACACCTTCTACACTTCCACCTAAAAATGCTTTATTTGTATTAATATTACCACTAAAAGTTCCACTTGAAGTAATTTCTGTAGCATTTGAGTAGATAGTTCCACTAAACTCACCAGAAATTTTTACATTTTTAGCATGAACTATTCCACTAAATTTTGCACCCTTTTCTATAAAAAGTGTTTCATCTATCTTAACCTCTCCATCAAAATCACCACCTATAATAAGAGAACCTTTACCATCTATTGTTGCTTTTACCTTA
>JAMONW010000008.1 GCA_027066355.1 Campylobacteraceae bacterium | reverse complement strand
TCACTACCAAAAAGCTCTAAAACCTAAAACCTAAAGCTCTTAGCTATTTAATTTTTGCTTTTGGCAAAAATTAAATACTCCTCTTTGGATCACTCTCTTGATAGTGCTTCCAAATAAGCTTACCTCCACCTAAAATATGAAAGTGTAAATGGTTTATCTCTTGTCCACCATCACTGCCTATATTTGTAACTAATCTATATCCACTCTCATCTAAGCCCAATTTTTTTACTACATCTTGAATAAATGGTGTCATTTTAGCCATTAAATCAGCATCTACATCACTAAACGACTCTATATGCTCTTTTGGAATAACTAGCACATGAATTGGTGCTGTTGGATTAATATCGTGAAATGCTATAAAGTTATCATCTTCAAGCACTTTATTACTTGGTATCTCGCCATCTACAATTTTACAAAATATACACATTTGCAACTCCAAAAAAATATTCTTCTGTAAGTATAGCATATTTTACGACACTCTAAAGTGCTTTTAGATACAATTACACCAATAAAATTTTAAAGAGGTTAAATTGGAAGCATTAAAGAGTAAAATAACAGATTGTGCCAATTTAGAAGAGCTAGAAGTAGTTCGTGTTGAGATTTTTGGTAAAAAAGGTATTTTAGCAGCTGAATTTGCAAAATTAAAAGATATTCCACCAGCAGAAAAAAAAGATTTTGCAAAATCTATGAATGAAAAGAAAGTAGAGTTACAAAATATTTTTGATGCCAAAAAACTTGAATTAGAGGCTATTGCCTTACAAAAAGAGTTAGAGAGTCAAAAAATTGACATCTCACTATATGGCTATGAAAATAATAAAGGGGCCCTGCACCCAGTAAAAGATACAATGGATAAGATTATAGACTATTTTGCAACTCTAAACTTCTCTGTTGAGAGTGGCCCTTTGGTAGAGAATGACTTTAACAATTTTGAAGCTCTAAATTTACCAAAAAACCACCCAGCAAGAGAGATGCAAGATACATTCTTTTTTGCTGATGGCAATTTGCTAAGAACGCATACATCACCAGTTCAAATTAGAACAATGCAAAATCAAAAGCCACCAATTAGGATGATAGCTCCAGGAGCTGTTTTTAGAAGAGATTATGACTTAACGCATACTCCTATGTTTCACCAAGTTGAAGGCTTACTAGTTGGTAAAAAAGGTGAAGTTAGCTTTGCAAATTTAAAAGCAATTTTAGAAGACTTTTTGCACTATATGTTTGGTGATGTAAAGGTTCGCTTTAGACCAAGTTTTTTCCCATTTACAGAACCTAGCACCGAGGTTGATATAAGCTGTATCTTCTGCAAGGGTGATGGCTGTAGAGTATGCTCTCACACTGGATGGCTAGAAGTTTTAGGAAGTGGTGTGGTAGATCCAAATGTATTTAAAGCAGTTGGATATGAAAATGTTAGTGGATATGCATTTGGTTTAGGAGTAGAAAGATTTGCAATGTTGCTACACGGTATTGGCGACTTAAGAAGTATGTTTGAAGGTGATATTCGTCTATTGGAGCAGTTTAAATGATAGTTACAAGAAGTTGGTTGCAAGAGTATATAGATTTAAGCGATATTAGCAACAAAGAGTTAGATAAAAGATTAAATGAAATTGGATTAGAAGTTGACTCTATAAAAGAGTATAAAATTCCTGAAAAAGTAGTTGTAGGTGAAATTTTAGAGTGCAAAAAGCATGAAAACTCAGACCACTTAAATATTTGCAAAGTTAATATTGGTAAAGAGGTTGT
The DNA here is from genome assembly GCA_027066355.1 of Campylobacteraceae bacterium. GTDB lineage: Bacteria > Campylobacterota > Campylobacteria > Campylobacterales > Sulfurovaceae > JAADEQ01. The sequence goes on along the minus strand of JAMONW010000008.1, from coordinate 3,578 downwards.
GCAAATTGTTTGTGGTGCTGCAAATGTAGTAGATGCAAAGTATGTTGCTGTTGCTACAGTTGATGCTAACCTTGGTGATGGATTTGTTATAAAAGAGGCAAAATTAAGAGGCGAAGAGAGCTTTGGAATGATATGCTCAAGCTCTGAACTTGGACTTCCAGCAATGGGTAGTGGTATTATGATTTTAGATGACTCTATTGGAGAGTTAATTGTTGGAAAAGAGCTTAATGAGTATGAGAAAGTTGCAGATACTGTTATAGAGATTGAATTAACTGCAAATAGAGGCGATTGTCTAAGTATTCATGGAGTTGCAAGAGATTTAGCAGCTGCATTTAAAAAAGATTTAAAAGTTGAGCATTTTGAAGTAAATAAAAGAACTCTTATTGGTGTTGCCAAAGAGTTAAGTGTTACTAGCAGTGATATTCCAGCACACTTAAGTTACTCTATTTGTGAAATAAAAGAGTTTAAAAGCTCTTTTTTACAAGATTTAAGAATAGCATTTGTTAATATTGATACAAAAGATACAATTGACACCCTAATAAGATATACAATACACTCTTCAGGTGTAATATTAAGAGCTTATGATTTTGATAAATTAAGTAGTGATGGAAAAGTAAAACTAACTATTAAAAAGAGTCAAAATTCAACAGTTGAAGTTATATGCAAGGAGAGTGTTGTATCAATTGTTGGGGTTAATCAAAATAGCGAATTTAAAGCAACAAAAGAGAGTAAAAAGCTATTAATAGAAGCTAGTTACATTGAGCCAGATTACTTAATAGAAGGTGTATCTTCTAACAAGCTAGATAGTGATGAGTTATACTACAATAGCTCAAGAGGCAGTGAACCAAATATTGAATTTGGCTTAAATAGATTACAAAAAAATATATGCTCTTACTCTCAAGTGCTATTCTCAAGTGGAGAGGTAAAAATTGGAGAAAAACTAGAGCCAAAAAAAATAGCTTTAAATATTGATGAGTTAAATGCAATTATTGGTAATAATATTGCAAGAAGTGAAATTGTAAATATACTTAAATCATTAGGATTTAAGTTAAATAAAGTAGATGAAAACTCATATGCTGTAACTATACCTTTGCACTTTCACGATATTAAAAATCTTCAAGATTTAGCTGAAGAGGTTTTAAGAATATATGGAATTGATAATATAGAGTCTGTGCATTCAACTATTGTTGAAAAAAATAGAATTACAGATACTTACAAAAGATATAAAGCTCTAAGAGATATTAGAGAAAATGGCGTTGGTGCTGGATATTATGAAGCTTTAACATATGTTTTTGCAAATAAAGAGTTACTGCAAAAGTATGGATTTGAAGTTGTTAATGAGAATAAAGAGCTACTAAACCCAATTGTTAAAGAATTAAATACCCTTAGAACTACTATTTTAGTAAATCTACTTGAAGCGGCTTCAAGAAATGTAAAATATGGTAAAAAATCTATTGCTCTATTTGAAATTGGAACTGTATTTAATAGTAACAGAGAAGAGTCTCAAAAAGCTGCATTTATCTTTAGTGGAGAAGAGCAAAGAGCTTCTATTGTAAATAGTGCAAAAGCTAAAACTATTACAATTGAAAACTTTATAAAGAGTATTGGCTCTATCTTAGGTGAGTTTGAGATAATTGAGTGCGAAGCAAAAAATGCTCTAATGCATCCATATATTAGTGGCGAAATTGTAAAAAATGGCAAAAGTATTGGATACTTAGCAAAACTCCACCCAAGCGTAGCTAAAGATTTTGATTTAAAAGATACCTTTATTGCTGAAGTTGATTTAGATGCAATTTTACCAAAACATATTATGGCAAAAGATTTATCAAATTTCCAAGCTGTGAATAAAGATTTATCTGTAGTTATTGATAAAGATTTAACATTTTACAATATTGCAAAAGCCCTACAAGAGTTTAAAGAGAGTGAAGCTCTACTGAAAGAGTTCTATCCACTTGATATTTATAGTGATGAGAGTTTAGGTGATAAAAAGAGTTTAACTATAAGATTTACTTTACAATCAAATGAAAAAACTCTAATTGATAGCGACATAGAAGCTGTAATTAATAAAATTTTAGATACTTTAAAAACAAAATTTAATGCTGAGTTAAGATAATTTAACTCTGCCAATTAATGGGGAATTTTTATGATAAAAGTAGCTAAAATCTCTAAAGCAGAAAAAAGCTTTAACTTAGAGTGCAATGATATTGCAGCTGATAAATCTATCTCTCACAGATGCGCTATGTTTGCCCTACTCTCTAACAAACCTTCAACTATTACAAACTTTTTAGAAGCAGAAGATACCTTAGCTTCTTTAAATATAGCAAAACTTTTAGGTGCAAAAATAGAAAAAGAAAATAATGTTTACACCATTACACCACCACAAAAACTACAAGAGCCATTTGATATTTTAGATTGTGGAAATGCTGGAACTGGAATGAGATTATATTGTGGATTACTAAGTGGAATTGATGGAAGTTTTGTGCTAACTGGCGATAAATATTTGCGCTCACGCCCAATGGCAAGAGTTACTAATCCACTTAGAGAAATAGGTGCAAAAATAGATGGTAGAGAAAATGGTAATAAAGCACCTTTGCATATTAGAGGAGGTGATTTAAAGCCTTTTAAATACCACTCACAAATAGACTCTGCACAAGTTAAATCAGCCCTAATTTTAGCAGCACTTAATTCTGATAATAAAAGCTACTACAAAGAAAATTTACTTAGTCGAGACCATACAGAAAGAATGTTAAAAGGTATGGGTGCTAATATTGAAAATGTTATTTTAGATAAAGAAGAGTGGATAGAGATTACTCCTTTATCTAAGCCTTTAGAGCCTCTAAATATTAGCGTTCCAGCAGACCCAAGCAGTGGCTTTTTCTTTGCTGTTGCAGCTGCAATTACCCCTAAAAGTAAAGTTCTGATAAAAAATGTTACTCTAAACCCAACAAGAGTAGAAGCCTATAAAATTCTACAACAAATGGGTGCAAAAATTGAATTTATCTTAAAAGATGACAAATATGAACCAATTGGAGATATTTTAGTAGAGTATAGTGGCAAATTAAAAGCTATTGAAGTTAGCAAAAATATTGCTTGGCTTATAGATGAATTACCAGCTCTTGCAATTGCAATGGCAGTTGCTGATGGTAAGAGCATTGTAAAAAATGCAAAAGAGCTAAGAGTTAAAGAGAGCGATAGAATAAGCTCTGTTATTAATCCTCTAAAAGAGTGTGGCATAGAGTGCAAAGAGTATGAAGATGGATATGAAATTATTGGAGGAGAGCTAAAACCTACAACAGTTGATAGCAAAGGTGATCACAGAATTGCTATGAGTTTTGCAATTGCTGGGCTTTTATGCGGTATGGAGATTAAAGATATTGAGTGTATTGATACCTCTTTTCCAAACTTTTTTGATATTTTAAAAGAGATTACAAAGGTAAAATTATGAAGATAGAGTTAGCAAAAAGCTATGGTTTTTGTTATGGTGTAAAAAGAGCAATTGATATTGCACAAAAACACCCAAATAGTGTAACTTTTGGTCCACTAATTCATAATAAAGATGAAATTAACAGATTAAAAGA
>JAMONW010000007.1 GCA_027066355.1 Campylobacteraceae bacterium | reverse complement strand
CACAATGTTGGTTTAGTAGAAAATTTAGAAGATGCAAGAAAATATGATACTGTAATTATTAGAACTCACGGCATTACAAAAGATAGATTAAAAACTCTTAAAAAAGAGGGTAAAAAGATTATAAATGCTACTTGCCCATATGTTACAACTCCTCAACAAATAGTTGAGAAAATGAGTAAAGAGGGATATACAATAGTAATTTTTGGAGATAAAAACCATCCAGAAATTCAAGGTGTTGCAAGTTACTCTTACGACCAAGATAGAACTCATATTGTTTTATCAAAAGAGGATTTAATAGGACTCCCCCTTGGCACAAAAGTTGCAATTGTTGCACAAACCACAAGAAAACCAGAAATTTATCAAGAGATTGTAGCTTCATTAACAGTTAGAGTAGCTGAACTTAGAGTATTTAATACAATTTGTAACGCCACTTTTGAAAATCAAGAAGCAGCCGCCCAGTTAGCTCAAAAAGCTGATGTTATGATTGTAATTGGTGGTAAAAACTCATCAAACACAAAGCAACTTCACTCAATTTGTAAAAATTTTTTAAAAGATAGTTATCATATAGAAAATGAAGATGAATTACAAAAGCAGTGGTTTAATAACAAAAAGCTTTGTGGTATTGCTGCAGGTGCTTCTACACCAGATTGGATAATTGATAATATAATCAAAAAAATAGAAGAGATTAGCAACTAATATCTCTTTAATTTTATAAATTTTCTACTAATTTTAATAAATTCTACTCATTTTAAATAAAAAATAGTATAATATTTGCCATATTTGGTAAATAAGGAATAGGTTAATGAAGTTCGAAGATATCGAAATTGAAGATGTAGATTTTGGAGCAATGCTCGAAGAATCTTTTAAAAAAGAAGATAGCGGAAGCGATTTAGTAGATGGCACAATTGTAAGTATCAATGAAGATGACAATCAAGCAATCATTGATATAGGTCGTAAAAATGAGGCATTTATTTCACTTGATCAATTAAAAGAAGATGGTCAAGTAGCATTTAAAGAGGGTGATACAATACCAGTAGTTATTACAGGTTATAGAGGTGAAAGACCAATTGTATCTTACGAAATGGCAAAAAAAAGAGCTGCAATGAATGAATTTGTTGCAGAGTATGATGACTCTCAAGAGTATATTATTGATGGTGTAATCACTAAGAAAAATAAAGGTGGTTTTATTGTAGATTGTGATGGTTTAGAGTTCTTTATGCCACGCACACTATCTTATATTAGCAATAAAACAAACCCTATTGGCAAAAAAGTAAAAGCTTTAATTGTAAAAGTTGATAAAGAGAGTGGTTCTGTTGTAGTTTCAAGAAAAGAGTTAATCGAAAGAGAAAGAGGCAAAACTGAAGAGATTATAAAAACAATTTCTGAAGCAACTGAGCCAATTACAGGAACTGTTAAAAAAATTACAAGCTATGGTATGTTTGTAGATGTTGGTGGAATAGATGGCTTAGTTCACTACTCTGAAATATCTCATAAAGGTCCAGTAAACCCTGCTAAATACTATAGTGAGGGTGATGAAGTAAAAGTAACTATGCTAGATTATGACAAAAAGAAAAGACACCTTTCTCTATCAATTAAAGCAGCAAATCCAAATCCTTGGGATAAAATTGATGACATTATAGAGGTTGGTGATACAATTGCTGTTACTGTAAGTAACATTGAGCCATATGGTGTATTTGTTGATTTAGGTGAAGATTTAGAAGCATTTTTACATGTATCTGAAATCTCTTGGGATAAAAATGTAAAACATCCTAAAGATTACTTAAATGTTGGTGATGAGATAAATGTTGAAATCATTGAAATTGATAAAGAGAATAAAAGATTAAGAGTTAGCCTTAAAAATCTTTTACCTAAACCTATTGAAGCATTTAGAAATAACAATAGTATAGGAAGTGTAATTAAAGGTGTTGTAACTTCTGTAACTGACTTTGGTGCTTTTGTTAAAGTAGGAGAAGTTGAAGGTCTGCTACACAATCAAGAGTGTTCTTGGGATAAAAGTATTAAATGTAAAGATATACTTAAAAAAGGTGATGAAGTTGAGGTAAAAGTAATCGATATTGACACACAAAACTCAAAAGTTTCACTAAGCAAAAAAGCGCTAGAAGAATCACCTGCAGAGGCTTTTGCTAAAAATCATAAAGTTGGTGATATTGTTGAAGGAACTCTAAAAGATAAAAAAGATTTTGGAGTATTTATATCTCTTGAAAATGGTGTTGATGCACTAATTAGAAGCGAAGATTTATATCCTCTAAATGCAGAAGAGTTAGAAAAAGGTCAAACTATACAAGCTGTTTTAGTATTTATAGATGCTAAAAAAGATAGAATTAGAGCTTCTGTCCGAAGATTAGAAAGACAAAAAGAGAGAGATGCTGTGGCACAATATAGCGATGATTCATCTCTAAATAGTCTTAGCGATATTATAAAAAAATAGTAATTGGAATAGCTAAATGAGTAAATATAAAATTGTAGTATGTGATCATATTCACGAAAGCGGTTTAAAAATACTTGAAGAGTCAAGTGATATTGAGTATATTAATGCCGCTGATGTTCCAAAAGATAAACTTGTAAAAGAGATAATTGTAGATGCTGATGTAATCATTACAAGAAGCTCTACAGATGTTGATGAGTTTCTTTTAGAACATGCTAAAAATTTAAAAGCAATAGTTAGAGCTGGTGTTGGCGTTGATAATGTTGATATTGATGGCTGTAGTAAAAATGGTATTGTAGTTATGAATGTTCCTACTGCAAATACTATTGCTGCAGTTGAACTTACTATGACACATATGCTCTCATGTGCTAGACAATTTCCATATGCTCACAACAATTTAAAACAAGATAGAGTATGGCGTCGTCAAGATTGGTATGGAACTGAACTAAAAGATAAAAAGCTTGGAATTATTGGTTTTGGTAATATTGGCTCACGCGTAGGAGTTAGAGCAAAAGCATTTGAGATGGATGTAATAACTTACGACCCTTATATTGACCCAAGCAAAGCTACAAATTTAGATATAAAATATACTACTGATTTTAATGATATTTTAGCATGTGATATTATAACAATTCATACACCAAAAACTGAAGAAACAATAGATATGATTAGCTTTGATGAAATTGCTAAAATGAAAGATGGTGTAATTTTAATTAACTGCGCTAGGGGTGGATTATATAATGAAGAAGCACTAGTTCAAAATTTAAAAAGTGGCAAAATTTATATGGCTGGAATTGATGTATTCAATAAAGAACCAGCAACTGACCATCCACTACTAGATTTAAACAATGTTACAGTTACTCCACACCTTGGAGCAAACACAAAAGAGTCGCAAAGAAATATAGCTATTCAATCAGCAGAAAATGCTATTGCTGCTGCTCGTGGAGTATCATACCCTAATGCCTTAAATTTACCAATAAAAGAGAGTGAACTTCCTGAATTTGTTAAACCATACTTAGAGCTTGTTCAAAAATTAGGAAATATGGCTGCACAAGTAACAAAAAGTGGTGTAAAATCTATTAAAATTATCACTCAAGGTGATATAAAAGATTATATAGACTCTTTAGCAACTTTTGCTACTGTTGGTGTTTTAAAAGAGTCTTTAGCAGATCAAATTAACTATGTAAATGCTGAATATGTTGCAAAAGATAGAGGTATCGATATTAAAAAAGATTCTCGCTCTGCTGTTAGTGGATTTAAAAATCTCTTAACTGTTAAACTAACAACTAATAATGGCAATACTATTAAAATTAGTGGAACAGTTTTAGATGAAACCATACAAAGAATTATAGAGATAGATGAACATACGCTAGATTTAGAACCTAAAGGTAAATTAATACTATTTAAAAACAATGATGAACCAGGTGTTATTGGTAGTGTTGGCTCAATCATTGCAAAACACAATATTAATATTTCTGATTTTAGATTGGGTAGAAATAACTCAAAAGAGGCTCTAGCTGTAATTAAAGTTGATGAAGATATCACAAAAGAGTTGCTAGATGAACTATCTAAACTTCCTGCTTGTATAAGTGTTAGAACTGCTATACTATAAGCTTTTTAGCTATAGTATAGTTTTTGATAATTTAAACTCTCTATTTAATACTACTAAGAAAGAATTTTTTGTTAATTATTTAATGATATAGTAAAAATGTTACAAAACATAAATAAATAAATCCATATAAATAAATATTATTGTTTAATATTTAACTTTTAGTTGAAAAATATTTATTTTATGTTAATATAACATACTTTTTTAAAAAGGGGTAAATATATGAAATTTCTTACTTTTTTACTACTAATTGCAACTGTTAATTTAAGTGCAGGTATTAAGCAATTAGACTTAAATAGTGCATTGCAAATGTTAGAAAAAAATAATATTGAGGTAAAAATCTCAAAATATGATGAAGCTATGAAAGCTTACGATATGGCAGCTGCTAAAGCTAAAAACTATGGAACATTAGATTTAACTGTAACTGCTTTACGCTCAAACGATCCTGGTAATGTATTTGGTTTTAAAATGCAAAGTAGAGATGCAACATTTGCAGATTTTGGATTTGCAGATTTTATGGGAGCAATTGGACAAGGCGCACAAGCTTCAGGTGGTGATTTTGGAGCATTTTCACAAGGCTTGGCAACTCAAGGTGGAAGTATATTGGCAATTAAACCAAAAGATTTAAACTATCCACTTGCTAGAAATCACTTTATTAGTAAATTATCATATAAATTACCTCTATACACAGGTGGAATGTTAACAAACTATAAAAAAATAACACAAAAACTATATGAAATGAGCAAACTTGATACTCAAAAAGTTTTAAGTGCTAAAAAATTTGAACTAAAAAAAGCATTTTATGATGTAGAGTTAGTTAATAACTATATATTTAATTTAACTGATATTGAAAACAATATAAGAAAATTAGAAAAAATTATTAAAGAGATGCAAAGAGAAGGGTATGCAGTAGAAACTGACTACTTAGAAGTTGATTCTAAATTAGCAGAAGTTCAAGCAATGGTTGATGAAGCTACTTTAAATAAAGAGTTAGCACTACAATTTATCTCATTTTTAATAAATAAAAAAGTTGACTCTATTACTCCGCCACTTAGCTATCCAACTATTCCAACAGTTACAAAAGATATTGTAGAGAATAGAAGTTTAGATATTGCAAAAGCAAAACTTGGATTAAATATTACAAAACACGCAATTGAAGTTGAAAAAGCTAAATTTAAGCCAACTGTTGGCGCATTTGCTGAATATGGAAATGCAAATGATAAAATTTTCAAATACTCTAAAAAAGGATTTTATACAGTTGGTGTTCAAGCAAAATGGAATCTATTTAATGGAGGCGCAGATAAAGCATCTTTAGAAAAAGCAAAAGTTAACTATTTAAAAACTTCTGCTCAAGTAATATTAGCAAAAAAGGGTATGTGGTTAAAGGCTAGTAAATTAAAATCTCAAATTAGAAGCTTAAGTGGAAGAGTTAGAAGCTATGAGAAACAATATAAATTTGCAAAAAGAGTATATACAACATATAAAGCAAAATATAGAGAGGGAATTGTTTCTATTACAGACCTTTTAATTAAGCAATCTAAAGAGATTGAAGTGCTTTTAAAACTACTAAAAATCAAAAACGAAAAAAATACAAAAATTCTTGAGTTACAAAAATTAATTAATGGATAAGGAGAGGGAATGAGAAAAATTTTATTAACTTCAGCTGTTTTAGCATCAATCTTAAGTGCTGCAGGTATTGAACTTAGTGGTTCTGTGGTTTCAGATAACCAAAAAATAATCACTAGTAGATATATGGGCTTTATTAAAAATATGAAAGTATCAGAGGGAGATATGGTAAAAAAGGGTGATTTACTATATGAAATTGATTCAAAAGAGGTTCAAGCAGCTGAGCGACAAGTTGATTTAGGCATCTCTCAAGCTAGACTTGCTCTTCAAATGAACCAAAATCAACTAAATAATGTGCTTATAAATCTTGCTAGACATAAAAGATTATATAAAAAGGGGATGGTTTCTAAATTTGAATTAGAAAATTTAGAGTTAGCTGCAAAAAACTTAAGAGATATGGTAAAAATTGCAAAAAAACAAGTTGCTCAAGCAGAAGCTCAAAAGGGTGAAGTATTAAACCAATACAAATATCTAAGAATTAAAGCACCAAATGATGGCGTAATTGTTATGAAAAGAGCTAAAGAGGGTGAAATTCAAATTCCAGGTATGCCAGCACTTGTTTTAACAGATTTAAGTAGCTTAAAAATTATGACTGAAATTAGTGAATCTAATTTAAAACATATTAAAATTGGTAAAAAAGTTAAAGTAGAAATACCATCTATTGGCTATAAAGGAGAGGGGGTAATAAAATCTATAATTCCAAGCTCAAACCCAATGACACATAAATTTAAGATAAAAATTAAATTTAATAAGGGTAAATATGTTGTATTCCCAGGTATGTATGCAAAAGTATATATCAAAGATTAAGGGGGAAATTAAATGATAAATTATCAACCAAAAGATATAGCTGGAAAGTTAGCTAAAGCTTTTTTAAAAAACCCTTTAACTGCAATTTTAGGTGCAACACTTATTATTCTAGGTTATATATCTCTTATGGTAATGCCAAGAGAAGAAGACCCACAAATTGCAATTAGTGGTGGTGCTGTTATTGTTCCAATACCTGGTGCAACTGCTGCTGAAGTAGAAAAAGTTATAGTAAATCCACTAGAGAGAAAGCTGCGTGAAATTAAGGGTATTAAACATATTTACGGTATGGCTATGGATAATGTTGGTATTGTAAATGTTGTATATAAAATTGGTGAGCGTCGTGAAGATGCAAACTTGAAACTATATGATAAAGTTATGCAAAATATGAATAAGATGCCAAAAGGGACAATGCAACCTTTAGTTAAACCTTTTGATATTGATATTGATATTCCAATTGTAACTGTTGCTTTTTATCCAAAAGATGGAAGCAAAGCTAATTATGAAGAGATGTATAGAACAATAAGAGCGCTTCAGCAAAAAATCAATGCAATTGATAATGTTGCAAAAACAACTCTAAAAGGTGCACATAAGCCTCAATTTAATGTAGAAGTTGATATGGGGAAACTATCTGCTTATAATCTATCTATGGGGCAAATAATGAAGGCAATTCAATCTGTTGCTGTAGATGTGCCAGATGTAAAAGGTAGAACAAAAGATAATAAATTAATTATCTTTGGTGTTAAAAATGCAATAGAAAATGTAGATGATGTTAAAAATATTATTGTAGCTCAATATATGGGTTCTCCAATCTATCTTAGAGATGTTGCAAAAATAGAGCGTGGAATTGATTATCAAAACTTTAAAGATGCATACTTAGATATGCGCGAAGGAAAAGCAAAAGGCGACAAAGAAAAGCCAAATAGAGGCAAATTCATACCTCAAAAAGAGCAAGTTACTCTAACAATTGCAAAACTTGCTGGAACAAATGCTGTTTTTGTTGCAAAAGATGTTGAAAAAGTTTTAGAAGAACACAAGGCAGAACTAGCAAAAAAAGGTATTGGCTATGTTATAACAAGAGATTATGGAGAGAGAGCAAACGAAGCAGTTAATGAGCTTATGCAACACTTAATGTTTACAATTTTAATTATTGCAATTATGCTTATATTTGCTCTTGGATTTAAAGAGTCTTTAATTGTTACATTTAGTGTTCCAGCAATTTTAGCAATTACTCTATTTATAGCTTATATTACTGGGCAAACAATTAACCGTATTACACTATTTGCATTCTTACTATCGCTTGGACTCTTAGTTGATGCGGCTATTATTGTTATTGAAAATATTCACCGACATCTACATGCCCACGATGCAGATAAAAAAGATATGGAGGTTCTATTAGTAGAAGCAACAGATGAAATTGGCGCACCTACAAATGTTGCAACTTTAGCAATTATTTTAACAATGGTTCCTATGGCATTCGTTGGTGGAATGATGGGTTCATTTATGAAACCAATTCCTCTAAATGTTCCTGTTGCTTTAATTGCATCACTTTTTGTTGCATATATTTTTACACCATATCTTGGTTTAAAATTGCTTAAAAAACCAAAACATAAACACTCTCATCACAAAAAGCATGAGAATAAGGAGAGTAAATAATGTTAGAAAAATTAGTATATAATATTCTAAACTCAAAAACTAAAAAATTCTTAGTAATTGTATTAACTCTTGTAGCACTTGTGCTTTCTGTGCTTATGATACCAGCAGATTTAGTAAAAGCAAGAATGCTACCAGGTAAAAGTGCTAATACATTTTCTGTGTATGTTGATACTCCAACTGGTAGCTCAAAAGAGCAAACCAAAAAGGTATCTCAGTGTGTAATTGATATTCTTAAAAAAGAGAAAGAGATTACAGATATGGAGCTTTATGTAGGAGATGGAATTCCGCTTGATTATGCTGGTCTTGTAAAAGGTGCTGGTATGAAAAATAGTGAAAATGTAGCTGAAATTGCAGTAAATTTAACAAATAAACATACTAGAAAAGAGAAATCTTTTGTTATGGTTAGTCGCTTAAGACCAACAATTAAAGCATCTTGTGAGCCACTTGTAAAAGGAACTGTAATTAAATTAATTGAGCAACCAGCTGGTCCTCCAACTCTTGCATCAATTGTTGTAGAGGTAACTGGAGATGACTTAAATAAACTACAAGAGTTATCACACGAAGTTGCAAAAGTTTTAAAAAGAACTAAAAAAGTTGTTGATGTTGATATTATGAGTGATGACCCATACAAAAAATATGAGCTAATTCCAAATAAAGATAAAATTGCTAGAAGTGGTCTTAGTGTAGAGCAAGTTAATAAAATAATTTATCTTGCATTTGAGGGTATGGTTGTAGCACACAAAAACTCAAAAAATGAAGCTGGACAGATAGGAATATTCTTAACACTAGAGCCAAATAGCAAAAGATTTGATACACGCTCATTAGAAGCACTTAAAAACAAACTTAGCTCTATGAACTTAATGAATAAAAAAGGTATGCTAGTATCTTTAACAGAAGTTGTAGATATTAAAGAGGTTAATGCAAAACCTATGATTATGCATAAAGATTTAAGAAGAATGATAAATGTTATTGCAGAAACTGATAATGAATCACAAGTATATCCTCTACTTGCTGCAAGAGATGATATGATAAAACACTTTAAAAAACTTGGATACAAAGTAGAAAAAGAGCCAGGTATATCAACATATATGTTTGATTTACACTTAACCGACCCAAAAACAGGCAAAAAGTATCTGCTTAGATGGGATGGAGAGATGAAAGTAACTCTTGATACATTCCGTGATTTAGGTGCTGCATTTATTGGGGCTTTAATTTTAATTTTCTTACTACTAGTGGTTTATTATAAAAGCTTCGCACTAAGTGGAATTGTATTAGCTGGTAGCTTCTTATCAATTATTGGTGTAATTGTAGGACACTGGGTAGCAGATTTAGTTACAACAGATACCTTCTTCTTAACAGCAACATCTCTAATTGGATTTATTGCGCTAATGGGTATTAGCTCAAGAAACTCTTTGCTTCTAATAGATTTTGCAAAATCTTTAATGGAAGCAAAAGGTATGGAGAAAAAAAGAGCAATTGCAACAGCTTCAGCAACCAGAGCAAAACCAATTGCCCTAACAGCAGTTGCAATAATTTTGGGTTCTGCCCTACTTGCTAGTGATCCAGTATTTGGAGGGCTAGGAGTTGCTTTAATCTCTGGAACAGTTGCAGCAGTATTTGTTTCATTAATTTTTGTGCCAGTTTTAATGGATAACTCAAAAGCTATGGATATTGATGATGAAAACCCAATTCATCACGACCCTAATGATATTTCAATTACAAGATAACAAAACAGACACTTAGTGTGTCTGTATAAAATTAAATATTCCAAAATTATCCATTCTCAATTATCAATTATCAATTACTAAAAAGCTCTATTATGGTAAAATCTATTCAATTTTTTTTAGGAGATTTTAATGGCAACAATTGGTATGGGTGATATTAAAAAAGGCGTTAGATTAGAGTTAGATGGTAACCCTTATAAAGTAATTGAGTTTCTACATGTTAAACCGGGCAAAGGTGCAGCATTTGTTAGAATGAAAATAAAAAATCTACAAACTGGCAAAGTTATAGAAAAAACTGTTCACGCTGGAGATAAATTTGAAGTTCCAGAACTAGAGCAAAAAACAATGCAATACCTATATGATGATGGTGAATTTTTGCAATTTATGGATACTACAACATTTGACCAAATTGGCTTAACAAAAGAGCAAGTAGGTAAAGAAACATTTGATTTTATGATAGATGGTATGGAAGCAGAAGTTCTTTTCCACAACGGCAAAGCAATAAGTGTAGAGATTCCACAAACTGTAGTTTTAAAAATAGTAGAAACTCCACCAAATTTTAAAGGCGACAGCCAAGGTGGTAAAAAACCAGCAACACTAGAGAGTGGTGCAGTTGTTCAAGTTCCTTTCCATATTTTAGAAGGAGAATCTATCAAGGTAGATACAGTAGAAGGTAAATATTTAGAGAGAGCAAAATAGATCTCTCTAAACCACCACCCAAAACACTAACTACTAATTATAAACAACAATTTAACCCAATTTTTACAATTTTGTGATAATATAATCTAAAAACAAAAGGCTATTTATGTCAAGAGAAGTTCCAAAATTTACCCACTTACATCTGCATACTGAATACTCTTTGCTTGATGGTGCTAATAAAATTGATGTTTTAGCAAAGCGCGTAAAAGAGCTTGGTATGGACTCTGTAGCAATGACAGACCATGGAAATATGTTTGGAACAATTACATTTTATAATGCTATGAAAAAAGAGGGTATAAAGCCAATAATAGGAATGGAAGCATATATTCACAATAGCGATACTTTAGATGATAAAAGCACAAAACAGCGTTTTCACCTATGCCTTTATGCAAAAAACGATATTGGTTACAAAAACTTGATGTATCTAAGCTCACAAGCCTATATTCATGGATTTTACTACTACCCAAGAATAAATAAAAAACTTTTAAAAGAGCATAGCGAGGGTTTAGTTTGCTCTGCTGCTTGTTTACAAGGTGAAGTTAACTGGCACTTAAATTTAAGCGAAAGAAATATTAAAAATGGTGCAAAAGGTTATGAAGAGGCAAAAAAAGTTGCACTTGAATATAAAGAGATTTTTGGTGATGATTTCTACTTAGAGATAATGCGCCACGGCATTGGCGACCAACTAAGAATTGATAACGATATTATAAGAATCTCAAAAGAAACAGGCATAAAAATTGTAGCAACTAACGATACACACTATACTTATCAAAAAGATGCCCAAGCACATGAAGCCTTTATGTGTATTGCAATGAACAAACTATATGATGACCCAAATAGACTTCGCCACTCTGTGCATGAATTTTATGTAAAATCACCACAAGAGATTGCAAAACTTTATGCTGATATTCCAGAAGCAATAGAGAATACCCAAGAGATTGTAGATAAATGTAACCTTGAAATTAAGCTTGGTAACCCAACACCTCCAAACTTTAAATTTACAAGAGAGTGGGCTAAAAAAAGAGCTTTAGAGTTGCCAGAGCCTGATAAAGAATACTCTTTAGCAAATGATATAGTATTATTTGAATATGAAGCAAGAGAGGGGCTAGAGCGTCGCTTAAAGTATGTTGATGAGTCCAAACATCAAGAGTATCGAGATAGATTACAAGTTGAAATTGATATTATTAATAATATGAAATTCCCAGGATATATGCTAATTGTTTGGGATTTTGTGCGAGAGGCTAAAAATATGGGTATTCCAGTTGGTCCTGGGCGTGGTTCGGCAGCTGGTAGTTTGGTGGCATATTCACTTGAAATTACAGATATTGACCCTATGCCTTATGGTTTGCTTTTTGAGCGTTTTCTAAACCCTGAGCGTGTAAGTATGCCAGATATTGATATGGACTTTTGTCAAAGTCGTCGTCAAGAAATATTAGATTATGTAATTAATAAATATGGGCGCTACAATGTGGCACAAATTATAACTTTTGGTAAACTCTTGGCAAAAGGGGTAATTCGAGATGTTGCAAGAGTGCTTGATATGCCATATGCCAAGGCTGATGCAATGGCAAAATTAATTCCAGATGAGCTTGGGATAAACTTAGAAAAAGCCTATGAAAAAGAGCCAAAAATAAAAGAGCTTATAGAAAGCGACGCACAAGCAGCACGAGTTTGGGAGTTTGCAAAAGCGCTAGAAGGGCTAAATAGAAATGCAGGAACTCACGCAGCTGGTGTTGTTATTAGCAATGAACCATTATGGGAAAAAACACCTATTTTTAAACCAAGTGGACAAAATACTCTAGCAACGCAATATAATGGTAAATATGTTGAAGATGTTGATTTAATTAAGTTTGACTTTTTGGGCTTAAAAACCCTAACTGTAGTTGATGAAGCCCTAAAGCTTGTAAAAGAGCGTCATGGAGTTGATATTAACTTTAAAGAGATAGATATAAATGACCCAAAAGTTTATGACTATATTTCAACTGGTGATACTTTGGGGTTATTTCAAATTGAATCATCTGGTATGCAAGATTTGGCAAAACGCCTTAAACCAACAGGTTTTGAAGATATTATTGCGATGTTGGCACTCTATCGTCCAGGTCCTATGGAATCAGGAATGCTTAATGACTTTGTTGATAGAAAGCACGGACGCGCAGAAATTACCTATATGTTCCCAGAGCTTAAAGAGATATTAGAGCCAACTTATGGGGTAATTGTTTATCAAGAGCAAGTTATGCAAATTGTGCAAACAATTGGTGGCTTTAGCCTTGGTGGTGCAGACTTGGTGCGTCGTGCAATGGGTAAAAAGATTAAAGAAGAGATGGACAAATTAAAGAGCCAATTTGCAGATGGTGCAGCAAAAAAAGGCTTTGATAAGGCAAAAGCAGAGGAACTTTTTGATTTGATTGTTAAATTTGCTGGATATGGATTTAACAAATCGCACTCTGCAGCTTATGCAATGATTACATTTTATACATCTTATTTAAAGTGCTACTACCCAACAGACTTTATGGCAGCACAACTTACCCTTGAAAAAGACAACACTACAAAAGTTGTGCGCTATGTTGATGAAGTTAAACATATGGGTATAGAGCTTTTACCACCAGATATTAATCGCTCAGATTTAAAATTTATTGCAAGTAGTCATGATAATAAAGAGGTTATTTTATTTGGTTTGGGTGCAATTAAAGGTGCTGGAGATGTAGCAATTGCTTCTATCTTGGAATCAAGAGGCAATGAACCATTTAAAGATTTAAGTGATTTTATTAGCCGTATTGATGGCTCAAAAGTAAATAAAAAAGTTATTGAATCTCTTATTAAAGCTGGAGCGCTAGATAGCTTTGGCTATAGTCGCCGTGCTTTAATTATGCAAATAGAAGAGATAATTGAAGCATCACAAAAGGTTTCACAAGCTAGAAAAATGGCTGAAAATTCTCTATTTGGTGGTGGCGAAGAGATGACTCATATTAAAATAGAGTTAAATAATGTAGATGAGTTTGACCCACTTGAAATTTTAGCATTTGAAAAAGAGACTCTTGGCTTTTATGTATCTGGACATCCACTTGATAAATATAGAGATAAGTTAGATAAAATAAACTATACCCTAAGTTCAGAGTTAGATGAGTTAGGTGATGGCTCAGAAGCCCTTTTTGTAGGTAAAATAGAAGAGATAAAAGAGAAAATCTCTAAAAAAGGAAATAAATTTGGCATAGCAACATTAATGGATTTACACGGAAACATAGAGTTAATGCTATTTGAAAAACATATAAAAATGCTAAATGAAGAGTTTAACCTAAATGAACCAATAGCATTTAAAGTAAAAATTAGCAAAACCGATGAATTTACAAGAACTTCTATTGTAAAAATTGAATCTCTTAATAAAGCAGCCAAAGAGAAAGTAAAAATTAAAAAAGAGGAAAAATTCACCCCAGAACCAGATGCCCCACCAATAATTATAGCAATTAATCTAATGCCAGATAGTCGTATTGCCGAGGAGTTAATGTGCCTAGCCCAGCGCCATCCAGGAACACATCCACTATCTCTAAAAGTGCGCTCAAAATTAGCAGATGTTATAATAGAATCAAAAATAAGAGTATCTAAAGATTTCATAAAAGAAGCAGAAGCTCTTGGCTTTAGCCTAGAAGAGGCAAGTTAATTGCACCTCAAGCTCCTTTTTTATTTAGGCTAATAACTAACCTTTAAATCTTTGTCATAAGATAATTCAAACATAACTTCAATACTTTTATGCTCATTTGGCTTTAAGTTTAACTCTATCTCTATCTTTCCATTTTTTAATAATTTATAATGTAT
>JAMONW010000006.1 GCA_027066355.1 Campylobacteraceae bacterium | reverse complement strand
ATAAGAATAGTAAAAACGCTAAACCAGCTTTTCCTATATATGGAACCATCGCACTATATAGTAAATTACTTATAATACCACCTTGAGTTACAACTAAAGATTGAAAAATTAAAACAGAGATAAAAAGTAGTAACCAGCCAATATAAGGATCTAGTTTATATTTTAATTGAGGATTTTTATAAAAGCTATAAACAGGCAATAGTATAAAGATAAAATCAATATAAGCTGCATATCCAAAAATTTCTAAATTCCAATAACCAATAAAACGCCCTACAACACCAACTATATTAGAGTTGTGAAATATTGTAGAAAATAGTAGATACATTAGTATAGTAAATGTAGTAATTATTAATAACATTTAGTGTCCCACAAAACTTTTCTTATATTATATCATATGAATTTACTTAAAAACTTTATTTTTAATAATAATAGTATTGGCATAGTTAAATAGATAGTAATTTTATTTAAGAGGCTCTTAGAAGTGTAATTTTTTAATTAAATAAATGTCAAAAAGCAAAATAATTAATATATAATATGACAAAATGAAATATAAATTAAATACAAACCCAAAAATTGGTTAGAATTCTGATATATTTAAAAACAAATAGAAGGATTAGTGATGAAAAAATCAATGTTAATCAATGAGATTGCAGAAAAAACAGGTCTTCCAAAAACAGAAGTTGAGGTAATTTTAAACTCTATGTTAGATTCTATCACAGATGCACTTAAAGCTAGAGAGTCTGTTTCATTTATTGGGTTTGGCTCATTTGTGCCAGTAAAAAAGAATGCAAGAGAGATTTATATTCCAGGAACTACTAAAAAAGTTCAAGTTCAAGAGAAGTATGGTGTAAGATTTAAGCCAAGTAAAAAATTAAAAGCTATTGTAGAAAATAGTTAATTTTTTGGTAATAAATTGGAGATATAATGCTATTTTGAAAATTTTGTTTATATTAAAATGTCAAATTAAACATTTTAAAAACGAATTATAAAAAATTGAAATATTTTTAAACATACATCCATAAAATGGGTAATATTTCAATATATTTAAAATTATAAAGGGGTTGTGTATGAAAAAATCAATGTTAATTACAGAAATTACAGAAAAAACAGGTCTTCCAAAATCAGAAGTTGAAGCAACATTAAATACAATGCTAGATTCTATTACAGAAGCACTAAAAGCTAGAGAGTCTGTTTCATTTATTGGATTTGGCTCATTTGTGCCAGTAAAAAAGAATGCAAGAGAGATTTATATTCCTGGAACAACAAAAAAAGTTAAAGTAGAAGAGAAGTATGGCGTAAGATTTAAACCAAGCAAAAAATTAAAAGCTATTGTAGAAAATAGTTAATTTAATTTTTTACTAATAACAATTTAGATAAAATATCATTATGTTTTATTCTAAATTGTAAAGTTATTGTCAATACTACTTTACACTTTCAAAAAAGCATCAATAAAATAGCAAATTTTGTAAAATATCCGTAAAATGGATGTATTTAACTTTTTTCTTAGCATTTTATGATATAATTTCATAAAAAAAGGAATATATTTTGAAAAAAACAACTTTAATAAATGAGATAGCTAATAACAATAATTTGTCAATAGAAAATGTAACATTAGTAATAGATGAAGCAATAAAATCAATTACTCAAAGCCTTTCAGAAGGTGAAGCAGTTTCATTTACTGGATTTGGCTCTTTTTCTTTAGTTCAAAGAAAAGCAAAAAGTATCTATCTTCCTGGTGGAGATGAAAAAATTCATGTAAAAGCAAAAAATGTAGTTAAGTTTAGACCAAGTAAAAAACTAAAAGAGGCTGTTGAAAATATAGAATTTTAAAATGTATAATTTAAACTCTATTTAATAAAAGTTGTTCTACAATTTCACACCACATTTAAGCCTCGGTGGTGGAATTGGTAGACACGCTAGATTCAAAATCTGGTGGGCTTTGCCCGTGTCGGTTCGAGTCCGACCCGAGGTACCACCTTTTAAATTCAAAATTAATAGTTAAAAGTTAATAATTGATATATCTTCTTGATTTTTAACTATTTATTTTATCTTATCTTCGTTATACTTCAAATAAAATTAGGACTTTTATGAAATTAGTAGTAGGAATTAGTGGTGCAAGTGGGGTTGAGCTTGGGTTAAAGTTTATTAAGTATCTACCAAAAGATATTGAGGTTTTTGTAGTGGCTACAAATGCGGCTAATTTGGTTTTTGAAAAAGAAAATAACATTAAAGAGGTTTTTAATAACTCTAAAATAGAAGCTTCAATATCAAGTGGCTCTTTTGGGGTGGATGCTACTGCAATAATTCCTACTTCTATGAATACTTTAGCTAAAATTGCTTGTGGAATTGCAGATAATTTAGTAACAAGAGTTGCAAGTGTTGCTATAAAAGAGCAAAAAAAGCTCCTTTTAGCTCCAAGAGAGCTACCATTTAGCCCAATTGCATTAGAGAATATGCTAAAACTATCTCGCTTAGGAGTAATAATTTCGCCTCCTGTTATGGGGTATTATAGCAACTCAGAGAGCTTAGAAGAGATGGAGAGGTTTATAATTGGTAAATGGTATGATAGTTTAGGGATTGAACATAATTTGTATAAGAGATGGAGTTAATTTAGTTATGAGTTTTTGTTTGGAGTTAATTTGTGAATATAGTTGAAAAAATAACTTTTAAAGATGGAGAGATAGAGTTAAAAGTTACTCTTGAAAAAGAGAGTGTTTGGCTAAATAGGCAACAAATTGCTACTCTTTTTGATAGAGATGTAAAGACTATTGGAAAACATATTAATAATGTTTTTAAAGAGGGTGAGTTAGATAAAAATGTGGTTGTCGCAAAATTTGCGACAACCACTAAGCATGGTGCAATAGTTAATAAGACCCAAACTAAGATGGTAGAGTATTATAATCTCGATGTAATTATTTCAGTAGGATACAGAGTAAAATCTCAAAGAGGTGTAAAGTTTCGTCAATGGGCTACAAATGTTTTAAAAGAGTATATTTTTAATGGTTTTGCCATAAATAGAGAGAAAATAACCCAACAAAGATTACTAAAACTTGAAAAAGATGTAGAGTATTTAAAATCTCAACTTAAACAAAATAGTTTGAACTACAAACAAGGAATATTTTTTGATGGAGAAATTTTTGATGCTTATGAGTTTATATCAAATTTAATAAAAAGTGCAAAAAAAGAGATTATTTTAATAGATAACTATATAGATGAGAGTATATTAACACTTTTTAGCAAAAATCAAAATATAAAAGTTACAATTTACACAAAAAATATTACAAAAGAGTTAAAACTTGATTTAAAAAAATATAATTCTCAATATAATAAAATAGAGATAAAACAATTTAACTCTTCGCACGATAGATTTATAATAATAGATAAAAAAGAGCTTTACCATATAGGTGCAAGTTTAAAAGATTTAGGTAAAAAGTGGTTTGCATTTAGTAAAATGGATATTGATAGTTTTAAAATTTTAGAAAAACTAAAAACAAAGGAATAGTTTTGAAAAGAGCAATATATCCTGGGACATTTGATCCTATAACTTTAGGGCATTTAGATATTATCAAAAGAGCTTGTAAAATTTTTGATGAAGTAATTGTAGCAGTTGCGCAGAACAAAGCTAAAAAGCCAATGTTTACTTATGAACAAAGAGTAGAATTTGTAAAAAAAGTAACCAAAGATTTGCCAAAAGTAAAAGTAATTGGCTTTGAGGGGCTTTTGGCAAATTTGAGCGATGAATTAAAAGCCAATACAATTATAAGGGGCTTAAGAGCAGTAAGTGATTTTGAATATGAGCTTCAAATGGGGTATGCCAATGCTTCACTAAAGCCAGATTTAGAAACAATTTATTTAATGCCTAGCCTTCAGTATGCTTTTATTAGCTCATCAATTGTTAGAGCAATTTTGGCTCATGGTGGAAAAATTGAGCATTTGGTGCCTAGTGAGATAATTGGGGAGATAGGCTCCAAGTAAGAAGTAAAAAGTAAAAAGTAAAAAGTAATAGATAAAAGTTTTAATTTAGAGTTTAAAGTTATTTGGAAGCAAGGTTTTAACTTTGGCTTTATCTTAGGTTTTAAAAATATATAGGAGATAAAAGTGTATATAACTTTTGAAGGAATTGATGGTTGTGGCAAAAGCACTCAGATTGAGCTTTTAAAGCCAATTTACAAAGATGCAATATTTACTAAAGAGCCTGGTGGAACTAGCTTTGGGGTTAAGGCTAGAGAGATACTTTTGCATGGCGATTTAAAATCAAGCACTGCTGAACTATACCTATTTTTAGCTGATAGGGCTGAACATTACAAAGAGATTGTAGAGCCAAATTTACAAAATATAGTAATATCAGATAGAGGTTTTCTTTCTGGTATTGCTTATGCTATTACAAATGATAGCTCTTTGGATTTAGATTTTTTAATAGATCTAAATCGCTTTGCACTAAATGGTAACTTCCCACAAAAAAACATTATTTTTAGAATTAGTAAAGAAGAACTTACAAAAAGGGTTCAAGAGCGAGGGAGTATGGATAAAATAGAGCAAAGAGGCTTTGATTATTTAATGCAAATTCAAGAAAACCTCTTTATAGTAGCTAAAAAAATAGGCTTAGACTACCTTGAA
>JAMONW010000005.1 GCA_027066355.1 Campylobacteraceae bacterium | reverse complement strand
TTTGCTATGATTATTGGTAGATTAGAGTTTTATACTATATTTTTACTCTTTAGTAGAAATTTTTGGAAGAAGTTTTAAATTTATAATTTTTTGATATACTATAATATATTTAGAAAATAGGGTATGTTTATGAATAGATTAGAAGAGATTAGTTTTTTTAATAAATTATCTAAAGAGCATATAGAGTTAATTAATGATAAGTTATTTATTCAATCATACAAAGCAAATAGTATAGTTTTTTATGAGGGTGATAGTAGTAAATATCTATATATTTTGCTTAAAGGTTCTGTAAAATTGTATAAAACTACTCCAAAAGGTAACACAATACATATAAATCAGTTATATGCACCTACACTTATAGGTGAATATGCTTGTTTTGAGCAAAAACCATATCCCGCTACTTGTGAATTTGTAACAGATGGAACTGTAGGTTTGTTGCCTTTTGATACAGTTTTTGAACTTTTAGGTAGTAAAGATTTTGCATTAGAGCTAATACGTTCACTAACTGGTAAAGTTATGATGCTCTCTGCTCTTGTTCATAACGAAACTGTTCTCTCCTCAGAAGCTAAAGTTGCAAATATAATTATTAAAAAACCAACTGTATTTAATAGATTAAAAAATAGTGAAATAGCTTCTATTTTAAATTTAACACCAGAAACTTTTTCCCGAATTTTGGCAAAATTTAAGCGTGAAAAAATTATAGAGATTAAAAATCATGATTTATCTATTCTTGATATAGATAAATTAAATAATATTTTAGAAACAAATAAAATTAAAGAGTGTAATAATTGTATATTAGCATTTAAAAAAGAGCATGGCTTTGAGTAGGCAAATAGTTTATATTTTATATAATTAGCCATATTTTGGCTCTGAATATATCAAATTTAGATTAAATATGTTTAAAATGTGTAGAATATACACCTTTTAGCTTATACATAGATTTTATCGCTTTATAGTAAAATTAAAATATATCAATTTTTAATATTTTAAATAGCAATTCCTCTAATAATGACATTTGTTAATTTTCTGTTATTAGAAATATGATAAAATGCCAAATAATAAGATAATTTAGTAAAGAAAGAGGAAGAATGTTTAAAAGAATTTATACAGTTTTAGTTAGTAGTGTGTTACTAACTTTTCAATCTTTATATGCCGCCCCAAGTAGTGCAAGTAATATTAAAAAAATAATAAAAAAAGATGGCAAAGTAATTGTTATAGTAAGAGAGAATGGCAAAGATAAAGAGATAGTTTTAGATCAAAGTATGTTAAATAAAATTACATCTAAAAAAGATTCAAAAAAGCTTACACAAAAGAGTTCTAAAAGTAAAAAAACAAAAGTTTCTAAAAAGAGTGATAAAAAAAGCAAAAAAAGTATTGCTAATAGTAGTTCAAGCAAAGTTAAAAAATCAAATAGAAAAAATTCAAAAAAGATAGTAGTATCTAAACCAAAGAAATCAGAAGATAAAATCTTATATAAAGTAAAATCAGGAGATACAATATTTTCAATTGCCAGAAAATATAAAGTATCAATTTTGGCTTTAACAAAAATAAATAAGTTAACAAGTAGTAAATTAATTCATCCTGGGGATATTTTAAAAATACCTAGTGTTGGTTATTTGGAGAGTGCAAAAGAGGCAGTTGCTAATAATAAAAAGAGTATTTATATAGTAAAAGCAGGGGATACTTTAACTACTATTGCAAAAAAATTTAATATGAAAATAGAAGATTTAAAAGAGTTAAATAACTTTAAGCCAAATCCAAAATTAAAACCTGGAATGGAAGTAAATGTAATTGGCAAAGAGAGAGTTGTTAAGGTAGATAAAAAAGCTACTAAATATAGAATAAAAAAGGGAGATACACTTTGGTCAATTTCTAAAAGATTTGGCTTGAGTGTAAAAGAGTTAAGAGTTTTAAACCCTTCTATAAGAACAAAAGGTTTAAGAAGAGGTTTAGTTTTAAAAGTTTCTAAGTCAGAAGCTAAAAAGATGGTAAAATTGTATAATAAAAGAAAGAGCCGTCTTAGTGGATTGTTGAGTAAATATAGAAGAAGTGGTGGTGGAGTTGGCTCTCAAAATGTTGTTTCTTATGCTAAAAGATTTTTAGGTGTTAGATATGTTTGGGGTGCAACTGGTAGAGGTGGATTTGATTGTTCTGGTTTTACACAGTATGTTATGCGTCATGCAAAGGGTAGAGTAATTCCTAGAGTTTCAAGAAGACAAGCTTATTATGGAAGGTATGTTAGCAGAAGAAATCTTCGCCCTGGAGATTTAATATTCTTTGATACTTCAAGAAGTAGAAGAGGCTATGTAAATCATGTTGCAATATATATTGGAAATGGATATTTTATACATGCAAGTAGCGCAAAACACAGAGTTGTAATTACAAGTTTAAATAAACCTTTCTACAGAAGCAGATTTATGTGGGGTAGAAGAATAAATTAGTTGCCATTTTGTTATCTAATTTTAGATATAATTAAGCCACTAAGATAGAGTTTAGTGGCTCTTCTTGATAAAGTCGCAATTTATGCGGTATTTTAATATATTTATCCTATTTTAATTTTAAACATAATATTTCTAACAAGTTTATGTGCCTAGTAGGTTATATATGCAAGAGCCCAATTCTCTAAATAATAAAATTATAATTTAGGATAAGTTATGGGTATTTTAAAGAGTTTAACGGTTGCAAGTTTAGTCTGTTTTGTTCCACTATTTGCTAATATTAGTGATGATATTAAAAGTAGTATTTCAAAGAGTAAAGACCCTTTTTTAAAGGCTGAATATAGTAGCAATTTATATGAGCCAATATGGATTAATAGTAGTGGCTTAACAGATCTTGGAAAAGAGTTGATTGAGCAGATTAACAAGGATAAAACAGTTGCTAGTGATTTACCTTTTTATAAATTGTATAGAAGTGTAAAAAGAGATTTGGCTAAGAAAAAGTATAGTGCCTCTTTAGATATTAAAATTACAAAACTCTATAAAGCTTATATGAATTACCTTATAAAGGGTGGAATTAATTGGAAAGCATTTGATGCACACATTGCAAGTTTAAGAAAGAAGTATGATTATAAGGTTGGTTGGGAGAGAGTAGCACCTTCTTACTCTGCTAAAAAGATATTAGATAGAGCTAAATTAAATGGTTCATTTGATGATATTTTTACTAGAGTAGAACCAAAGAGATTTAAGTATAAAAAGCTAAAGAACTATTTAATAAAATATATTAATATCTCTAAAAATGGTGGTTGGAAAACTCTTAAATCAAATGCAACTTTAAGAGTTGGTAGTGAGAGTGCATCTATCCCAATTATTAGGAAAAGATTAAAATTAGTTGGTGATTTGAATGGATGCAGTGCTTCTATGGATTCAACAATTTATGATAGTTGTATGGCAAAAGCAGTTAAAAGATTTAGATTAAGACATGGACTTAAAGCTTCATCAGTAATTGATAGAGCTACAAGAGCAGAGTTTAAAAAACCAATATCTTACTATATTAAAAAGATGCGCCTTAATTTAGATAGAATTAAGTGGATAAAAAGAGATGAGGCAAGAGTTAGAATAGAGCTAAATATTCCTGCATTTAGATTGTATCTTTATGATGGCAAAGATTTGGTAACTACAATGCGTGTAATTACAGGTAAACCTGATCATCCTACACCAGTATTTAGTGATATTATGACAACAATTGTTGTTAATCCTTATTGGAGAATTCCAGAGAGTATTGTTAAAAATGAGATGATTAAACATTTAATTAAAAATCCTCACTACTACGATAGACAACATAAATATCTCTATGATGGTTGGGGACCTAGTGCTAATAGAGTTGATCCAGCAAGTGTAAATTGGAGAAAATATAAAGATAATAAAAAACATATTCCATATCACTTTATGCAAAGTCCTGGTAGTAGAAATGCTTTGGGTAAAATTAAGTTTTTATTCCCAAACAAATACTCTGTATATATACATGACACTCCTGGAAAAAGAAGATTTTTTAGTGATGTGAGAGCATTTAGCCATGGATGTATGAGAATTCAAAAGCCAAGAGAGCTTTTAGAAGCACTAGCACTATATAATAGTAATGTTAAAGTTGATGCTATTATGAAGCGATTAGGTGGAGATAAAAATAAGCAAATTCCACTTAGAAGAAGAATACCTGTTGATATTACATATTTAACTTCATTTGTTGATGATTATGGTAATTTGCACTTTAGAAGAGATATTTATGGCTATGATAGGGCGCAACTAAAAAGCTACAATAGTGGCTATAATATAGGAAAAATTAATAGTAAAAAATCTTCAAAAAATAGTGCCAAAAAGAGTAAAACTAAAAATTTAAAAAAAGATACAAAAAAGGCAAAATCAAGTAAAAAAGATAAAGAGGTAAATAGTAAGCCACAAAAAAAGAGAAATATAATAAAAAAAGCTAAAAAAGCAGAAGTTAAAAAAGTGCTGGTAAATAAGAGTAAAGCAGCAAAAAAGAAGAGTGATTATGAAGTAATAGAGATTGGCTATTAGTAAATCTATTGGTTAGAGTATTTTTTAATACTCTAATTTTTCCAACTCTTCTGGGGTAAGTTTTGCTTTTTCTTTTATGTTAAATCTTCTCATAGAGCGATTTAGATGAAGCAAAGATTTTACAGGCTTTGTAAAGTTTAAATCTCCAAGTTCAGACTCCATAATCTCT
>JAMONW010000004.1 GCA_027066355.1 Campylobacteraceae bacterium | reverse complement strand
CTTAGTATAGGTGCAGATTTAGCTGTTCCTCGTGGAACAGTAATAGCAAAGACACCGTATGTAGATTGTTTACTTATAGCTACAAGTAAACAATTACAATTACTTAGTAAAAAAGAGTTAGCACAACCATTTGGCTTAAAAGAGTTAGCAAAAAAATTACAAGAAATTTTAAAAGTTCAAAAGCAATCAAGTGTAGATATTATGGGTGTTGTTAATATTAATAAAGATAGTTTTTTTTCAGAATCTAGATTTGATGTAAATAGTATAATCAAAACAATTGAACAAATGGTAGAAGAGGGTGTTAATATTATAGATGTTGGTGGAGTATCATCAGCTCCAAACTCTTTACATATTGATAAAGAGGAAGAGCTTAAAAGAGTAAAGCCAATTTTAGATTTAATTAAAAAAGAAAATTTATATAAAAAAACAAAGTTTAGTATAGATAGTTATCGACCAAATGTGATAAAACATGCACTTCAAAGTGGTTTTGAAATTGTTAATGATATTACAGGTCTAGCTAATGATGAGGTTAGTAGATTATGTGCTAGTAATTGTGCTAAAGCTGTGATAATGCATATGCAAGGCACACCCCAAACAATGCAAGATGACCCTAAATATGAAAATATTTTAAGTGATGTTTATTCATTTTTTGAGAGTAGAATTGCTAAAGCTGAATCCATGGGTGTAACAGATATAGTTTTAGATGTTGGTATTGGTTTTGGTAAAACATTAGAACATAATTTAGTACTTATAAAAAATCTAGAGCATTTTTTAACTCTTAAAAAACCATTACTTATTGGTGTCTCTAGAAAATCTATGATAGATAAAATATCACCATCTTCTCCAGATGATAGACTTGCAGGAACAATAGCTCTACATTTAGAAGCTGTAAAAAATGGAGCTTCAATAATTAGAGTACATGATGTAAAAGAGCACATTCAAGCTTTAAAAGTTATGAAAGCTTTAGATAATATTTAGTGTGACATGTAGAAATTAAATTCTACATGTAGTTGTATTAATATTTATTTTTTTGAACATCTTTAGAAATATTAACAGCCATCTCTTTAACCTCATTTGTTATAAGCTCTACTTTTTCTACTATCTCTGAATTTTCTAGAGTTATCTCATCAATTTTTGAAATAGCGGCGTTAATACTAGATATATTATTGCTCTGCTCATCAATGCTAACACCTATATCAGTAATAGATTGAGTAAGTATATTGATATTTGCATTTATCTCTGATAATGATTTTTGAGTTCTCTCAGCCAGTTTTCTTACTTCATCAGCAACTACTGCAAATCCTCGTCCATGTTCTCCAGCTCTTGCCGCTTCAATAGCTGCATTTAAAGCCAGTAAATTTGTTTGTTCAGCAATATCAGAAATTATTAAAACAACAGATTTAATGTCATTTGACTGTTCAATAACCTCTTTAGCTTTGTTTGAAGTCTCCTTAGAGGCACTATCAATATTTTCCATTGTTTGTGCTGTCTCTTTTAAGCTTATTGTTTGCTGTTGAGATGAACCGCTTAACTCTTGCATTTGAGCTTGTAGAATGTCAGATTTTTCCAGTAAATTATTAGCACGCTCAGATGAATTATTTAGCATACTTACAATTGCACCTCTTAATTGATTAATTTCAAATATCAATACCTCTAAAGCACTATCTTTTTCAATTCCATCTAATTCTAACTGATCTGTATAATCATAACTTGAGTATTGTTCTAGTGTTTTATTTATAGCACTAAGTTTGTTTTTTAGGTTAAGCAGAGCATCATTAACTGATTCTTTTAGCTGCTGGAGACTTGGATTACTTGTGTTAGCTTCGATATGCATTGAAAGCATACCATTTGCTACTCTATTCATAACACTCTCAGCAGTATTTAAAAAAGCATTGTCCTCTTCCATCGCTGCTTTAGTTTTTATAATATTTTCATTTACAACTTTTGCCATATTGCCAAGTTCATCAGATGAACCGTCATCAAGTAGATCTATATCAGTTTTTTCTCTGTTAATATAATCAAAAAAGCTTACTAGACCTGATTGGAATCTACATATAGATTTAGAAATACCATCAGAGATTATTTTAGAAAATATCAGTATAAACAATATCAACACTATAACAATTATGCTCATAGTATAAAGTGATGTATTTTCATCTGATAGTTTTATCTCTATGGTTTTTTCTAGAGTAGTAGATAAATGGTCATCAATTTTTTTAAGTAAATTAATTTTGGTGGTCATTGTATTAAACCAATATGCAGAATCAATACCAAAACCACCAATACTCTTAGCATCAAAAGCCACTTGTCTCATACGATTTACTTCATCAATATATTTGCCAGATACTGTTTTATTGTAAAAATCAATCATTTTTTTATTCGCAGACTTTTTAAAACTTACTAAGTAAGCATCTTGCTCTGTTACTAATTTTGTAAATTTTTCTTTCATATTTGGTAAAAATTTGTTTCCTGCAAAAGTATTTGACATAACAGCTCGTTCAATTCCAGCTCGCTCTTTACTCATACAAAAGTTATACCATGCTAGTAGATCTCTTGCTTCGTTTACAGTTTTGGCATCTTTTGAAATAGCACCAATTACATCTATAAAGATTGCATGCATACCTGTATAATAACTAATAACTTTAGAGCCATCCATAGAGAGAGAGTCTACACCACGTCTTATATCTTGTAATTTAGATAATTGAGCCAATGCTTTTTTTAGATAGCCCTTTGCTTCCTTATTTAAAGTAGATGTACCTAAGCGACTTAGAGTAGTTTTAAAAATTTTAAGTTTTTCATCTGTAAGCAGTCTTTGTTCTGGAAGTCTTTTAGTAAATTTTTTACCTTTACTTCCTATATATCCAGCAGTTGCGCCTCTTTCCTTTTGAGTTTCATGAACTAAATTACTGATTGATACAGCTAACTTAACACTTTGTTTAGTCTTTTTATTGGTTGCTCTAATTTGTTTAACAATATAGTTTTCTGTCTTTTTTAAAAGTCCTAATTTATTTGATATTGTATCAAACCAGTAAGTAGCATCAACACCAAAACCACCTATACCTTTTTCGTTTAGTATAGTATCTCTCATTTTTTTTACTTCTCTAACAGAATCATGGTTTAATGTTTGAGTGTAGAACTCTTTAGCTTCTGGAGATGCATAGTCGTTAAAGCTAACTAGATAAGAGTCTTGTGCAGAGATAAGACTAGAAAATTTTTGTCTAAAATTAGGTTTGAAATAATCAGTGGAAGTAATATTTGTACCAACTGCTCTTTCTATACCAGTTCTCTCTTTTGCCATTAAAAAATTAATATAAGCTATCATCTGTTTAGTTATTTCAGGAGATGATGATGTGTTAGAAATTTTTATAAGGATATTTAAAAATTTAGAATTCATATTAGTATAGTATGCAATTGCTTCTGAACCTTTTATATTTAGTGTATCAACTTTTAACCGTATAGAATCTATCCGTGAAGCATCATTAAGTGCTATGTTTGTAGCATTTGAAGTTTTTGCATCTATATCACTTAAGTTAATTTTGCTTAAATACTCTTTTAACTCTTTTATCCTCACATCTGTAAGATTTCTTTGGGAAGGAAGTTTGTTTTTAAAGCTTTTGCCACCACTGCCTAAATATCCAGCAGTCATACCTCTCTCTTTTTGTGTCTCATGTAAAAGTAATGATATGGCGCTAAGAAGTTTAGAACTTTTTTGTAGTGCTTCTAAATGATGTACATTTTTTAAGTTAGAATTGATTGTCATAAATGCTAAAATAATAATTATAGCAATCGGAACGGCAGTTTGCAGTATTAATTTTGTTTTGATAGAGAGATTATTGAGCATATTAACATCCTTGTTTCTATTGATGATTATTATAAGACATTTAAATAAAATGTCACTTAAATAGAAATAAAAGATGTGATATTTGTGTTTAGTAGGTAAATTGTATGGATATATGCCATGTGTGGTATAACACATGGCAAAATCTAAAATTAAATTTATTTTAAATTGTTAAGAAGTATTTAAATAAAGTATTACTACTCTATTTCAGCATCAATAACATCTTCATCAGCTTTTTTCTTTTTATTTTGAGCTTCTGCCTCTTCAGGATTTTGTTCTTTTTTATACATCTCTTCTGCCATTTTATGTGCAGCTTCTGTAAGTGCTTTTACTTTCTCTTCGATTTGCTCTTTAGTAGCAGCTTCATCTTTTAAAGTATCTTTTAATTCTGTAATTGCTGCTTCAATTTTAGCTTTTTCTTCTGCTTCAATTTTGTCACCAATCTCAGTTAAAGATTTTTCAGTTTGAGCTATTAGTGCGTCAGCTTGATTTCTTAAATCAACCATCGCTTTTCTCTCTTCATCTACTGCTTTATTTTCTTCAGCATCTTGAACCATTTTATTAATCTCTTCTTCACTTAGTCCTGAACTACCAGAGATAGTAATAGACTGAGATTTACCAGTACCTTTATCAGTTGAAGAAACTGTTAAAATTCCATTTGCATCTATATCAAAAGTTACTTCAATTTGAGGAACACCACGTGGAGCAGCTGGAATATCTCCAAGCTCAAATAAACCTAAAGACTTGTTATCTTTAGCAAATTCTCTTTCACCTTGACCAACAGAGATACTTACTGCTGGTTGATTATCTTCAGCAGTTGAGAAAATTTGAGATTTCTTAACTGGAATAGTT
>JAMONW010000003.1 GCA_027066355.1 Campylobacteraceae bacterium | reverse complement strand
GAGAGGTGCTATACCATATTTAATTATTTTTGATACAAAAGGTAATGTTGTAGATATAAAAAGGGGTATGGTAAGTGCTAAATATGTTAATAAAGTTGTTGAGTATCTTTTAAATAGAGATAATAAAATTAACACTAAAACAGATAACAACAATAAAGAGAATAATAATACCAAAGAGAATAACAACACTAAAGACAAAAATAGCACAACCGAGAAAAAATAGTTAAACTAAAACTTTATAGATTAATTTAAAGTAAAGATTTATAATTAAAAAATGTAAATTTTCTAACCCTGAACCTAGTTTCAGGGTTTAGTTGCAACTTCAAAATAAGTTAGCAAATTAGGCACTTTAAGTGTGATACCAAAATAATAAACAATATGATATTTTAGAGTTATTTTAAGCCTATAAATAGATACAAAATGTTTAATTTAATAGCATTAAAAAATAACTACCGACTTAATCTCTGTAAACTCTTCTAGGGCAAATTTTGGTCCCTCTTTGCCTATTCCACTTTGTTTTATACCACCGTATGGTTGAATATCAAATCTTACTGTTGGAATGTCATTTATTACAACGCCACCAGCTTCTGCATCATATATAAAGTTTTTTGCATTTTTAAGATTATTTGTAAAAATGCTATATTGCAATCCATATGGAGAGTTATTAATTTTTTCTAGCGCTTCTTCATAAGAGTCAACCTTTACAAGACTAACAATTGGTGCAAATACCTCTTCGCAAATTATTGGCATATCATCAGTTACATCAATCATAACAGTTGGTGGGAATATTCCATCAATTTCATCACCACCATAAAGCACTTTTGCACCTTCATCTTTAGCACTTGCTACCCAACGCTTAGCTCTAAGTTTTGCATCTTCGTTAATTAGTGGACCCATAAATGTATCTTTGTTATAAGGAGAGCCAACTTTTAACTCTTTTGCTTCATCTGCTAAAGCTTTTGCAAACTCATCATAGATATCTTTATGCACATAAATTCTTTGTAAACTAATACAAACCTGACCACTATTATAAAATGAGCCAAAAGCACACTTTTTAGCAGCATCAGCAATATTGGCACTACTATCAATAAAAGTTGCTGCATTTCCACCAAGTTCAAGGGCTACTTTTTTAATACCTGCATTTGCCATAATTATTTTGCCAACTTGAGCAGAGCCAGTAAAGCTAACTACCCTTGGAATTTGATTACTAACTAGCTCACTTCCAACTTCTGCATCACCATAAACTACACTTAGAGTATCTGGCACGGCATACTCACTATCAATAAATAGTTTAGCTAAAGCATATGCTGTTAAAGGAGCTTCTGGAGTTGGTTTAAGCACAACTGCATTTCCAGCTCCAAGAGCTGGAGCAATTTTGTGTGCAATTAAATTTAGTGGAAAGTTAAATGGTGTAATACAAGTTGCCACACCAATTGGCACTCTTTTGTAGTATGCAAGAGCTTCTCTTCCACTTGGCATTGCATCTGTGTTAATTGTTTCTCCATGAAGATTAATTAACTCTTTTGCAGTAAGCTCAATAGTTTCAGCGCATCTTTGCACCTCGATTTTTGCAAAAGTGTATGGTTTTGCAACTTCATCAATTATTAGTTTAGTAAAAAACTCCTCTTTTTCTCTTAGTTTAATAGCAACATCTTCTAACCATTTAATTCTTTGATGAAGTGGAGTTTTTTTTGCAACTTTACTTGCACTTTGTGCAATTTCTAAAGCTCTTTTTGCATCTTTTGCATCACAAACTGGATATTTTGATACAACTTCACCACTAAATGGATTTTTAATTTCTATTAAATTTTCTCTACTCTCTTCTTTTGAGCCAAAATATATTTTTGCTACTATGTCATCTTTTGAATCAAATAATCCAAACATTTACTTTCCTTTGCTAGAGCAACTGCCACTATCACAATGGCTCTTTTTTAGTATAAATTTATAAATAAAATCTTTTATAATTAATATTATACACAAAAGCCATAAAACATCCATTATGATATTTCGTTTATAATCTAAAGCAAAGTAAAGAATTGGCAAACCAATAGCTATAAACCACTTTACATAGTAAAAAAAGAGTATCGCAGCTCCATATAAGCCTTGAAATACCTCTTTCATAGCGCACCTAGAGCTTTTTTTACATTATCTTCAGCCATAGATATATTCCACTCTGGCTCCCAAACTACATTAGCTTCTACCTCTTTAACACCATCAATTTTCTTTGGCGCATCTTCTACCCATTGGGTAATCATTTGATGCAAAGGACAAGCCTTTGTAGATAGAGTCATTGTAACTTTTACATTACAATCATCATCAATATCAACATCATAAATTAACCCCATCTCCACAAGGTTAAAACCAACCTCAGGGTCGATAATTTTTCTTAACTCATCATAAACTTGCTCTTTTGTAACACTACACATCTTCACTCTCCGGTTTAAAATTTAATATAAATAAAACTGTTTGAAACATCAAAAATGCACCAAATGCTAATAGCACTACACCACCTTTAAATAGTGTATCACTTTCTATTAATAGACCAAATCCACTAATAAGCAATCCAGCCAAACTTGCCCAAAATGAAAAATTTACATCTTTGTCTGGTAGCATCTCATGAAGCATAGGCACTTTTTGTTTACCAACAAGTGGACTAAAGCGTTCAAACCAAACTAAAAATGGAATAATTTTAATTAAATGGGCATTAATAATAAATGCAAAAAAGCCTATAAGTAAAAACCACATCATCACCTTTAGTGCAATATCTGATTTTAACAATACCCAAAAAACACCAAAAACTACACTTAAAGCTAAAGAGATAAATGCAATATATATATGCTTATACCAAATATCATGAATTTTTCTAGCTCTAATATTATAAAGTGTTATCATTTGACGCAAATATAATCCAACTGCACCAAATATTAAAATAACTGTAATTAGTTTTAAAGTAGAAAAATCAAAATATTGAAAAATAGAAAATGCAATTACAGATGCAACAATTATCCAAAAAGCTCTATGGACATCACTATCATCATACCCATGAGCTAATCCAAACATTGGTAAGAGTATCATACTCATACCAATTATTGTAACTGTAACATACCCTACCAAAACTAAAATAATATGAATTGGCAAAAATCTGCTTACATCAAAAGGTATAACTCCAGATAGTGCTAAAGCCATTAAAAAACCTATAAATATAGCAATTGTCAAGAATATATTACCAAATTTTACACTTTTTACTGTAAGAGAATTTGCAGTAGTTGCCTTTAGTGTCATAAATGTTTCATAAAGAAAGAGTATCATAGAAACAAGCACCAAGAAACCACCAAATGGTAATAAAAATGGTTTAAACCAAAAGCCAATTACCATTGTTATTGTTCCAATTGCTAAAGTTGGAAAAATATAGTAAAAGAGTTTTACTTTATAGTGTCCAATCTCAAGTGCTACAGGAATTAATTGTGCCATAGCACCAAAAATAACAATCATAACAAAACCTAACAAAAACAGATGCGCCCAACCTACTACTTTTAAATCAAAAAGTGGAGTATTAACATCAATAAATAGTAGTGAAATAATAGAAATCAAAAAAGCGATAGAACCAAATTTAAAAAATGGCTCTATCATCTTAAATGGTGGCGCATAATCACTTGATATATTAAACATTTTTATCAACCACCACAACTAGCATCATTCAAGTTTGCTTTTTCGCTCTCTCCATCTTTATATGTAAACTCCAAAGCAACTCTTCCATCATCTAGCTTTTTATCAGCTATGTTAAAATTAGCTCCAATTTTATCTAAAAGTCCCATTGGCTTTTTATGGTTTATCATTACAAGTTTTTTATTTGGACCATCTATAAGCTTAAGTCCAGCCATTGCATTAACCATTGGCTCTGGTGGTCCACATCTACTTGTATCAAACTCATAAACCTCTACATCGCCATCTTTATATTTATAAAAATCAACTGTTGCTCCTGCAACTTCAATTTTCTCTTTATTCATTTTAACTCCTTAATTTATATAGGAGTAATTTTATCTAATTTATTTTATTATTTATTGATTTATATCAATTTTTAATATAATTTATTCAAATATTTATTATAAACAATAATTATTTTTTAACTTTATCTATTTTTACTACCAATTTACCATCTTTTAAATCATAACTTATTTTTTTACTATTTGCATCTTTTGGTAACGTGAAACTTTGCATATATGAACTATTAGAATAGCTCTTTATCATACCATAAGTGCTATTTTTATCTACTTTGTTCACAGAACTTACTTTTATTGTAAGTAAACCATCTTTAGCTTTTACATCGGCTTTTACATTACCTTTACCAACATTTAGCACTACCTCATAGTGATCACCCTTATCTTGCAATCCAGAACTTAAAATTGAATTATTACTCATTACCATTGGTGTTGCTTTGAATGCACTATTATCGTAAGCTTTAAACATCTCATCCATTTGCTTTTGCATAAGTTCCATTTGCTTCATTTGCATTTGAAACATTTTATCCATTTGAGAAAATGGGTCATTTTTAGCAATAGTTGGATTTTGTGCTAAAGCCAAAGTTGCTATAGATATAAGTGGAAATAGTATTTTTTTCATTTTTACTCCTTTTTAATTTTTTTACAAAAATAATTATAAAATCAAATTGTAAAAAAATTGTGCAACTTAGGTAACATTAAAGAGTTATTTGAT
>JAMONW010000002.1 GCA_027066355.1 Campylobacteraceae bacterium | reverse complement strand
ATTAATTTTAGTTGTATCATGACCTACAAACTCATTTTGAGGATATTTCTCTTTTAATTCTTTAAAATCTCCCTTTGCAACCGCATCTCCACTACCTTTCCAATTGGCTTTAGATTTTGCCTTTTGCTCTGCCATTTTTTCATTAAAGCCATCAATATCAAGTTTAATTCCCTTTTCTCTAAGCATATCTTGAGTTAAATCTAAAGGAAATCCATAAGTATCATAGAGTTTAAATGCAACCTCTCCACTAAAGGTATCTTTAGTATTTTTTAACTCCTCTTCAAATAGTTTTATACCAGCTTCAATTGTAGTAAAAAATCTCTCTCCCTCTTGCTCCATTGCACTCTTAATTGTAGGAGCTTTCTCTTTTAAATAAGGGTATGCACTACTCATTTGTTCTACTAAAGTATCTACTAATTTACTCATAAATGGCTCTCTAAGCCCAAGCAGATATCCATGTCTAATTGCACGGCGCATTATACGACGCAATACATACCCCCTACCCTCTTTATCAAAAGTAACACCTTGTGCAAGTAAAAAAGTAGTAGAGCGTAAATGGTCAGCAATTACACGGTAACTAGCAATATTCTCATCTGTTGGCTCTTTACCAACAATTTCTGTAATTTTAGAGATAAGTGGTTTAAATAAAGAGCTATCATAGTTATTATAAACACCCTCTTTAATTGCAACTACTCTCTCTAGTCCCATACCAGTATCTATACTTGGCTTTGGCAATGGATGTAACTTACCACTCTCATCACGCTCATACTGCATAAATACTAAGTTCCAAATCTCTAAAAATCTATCTCCATCACCACCCATTACATCATCTGGGCTGTTAAAATGCTCCTTGCCTTGGTCATAAAAAATTTCACTACAAGGTCCACAAGGTCCAGTATCGCCCATTTGCCAAAAATTATCTTTATCACCAAAGCGCATTATTCTATCTTCGCTTATATGCTCTTTCCAAATATTATAAGCTTCATCATCGCTTTCATGCACTGTTACCCAAATTTTATCTATTGGTAAGCCTAAATACTCTTTGCTTGTTACAAATTCCCAAGCATAGGCAATTGCCTCTTTTTTAAAGTAATCGCCAAAACTAAAATTTCCAAGCATCTCAAAAAAGGTATGGTGTCTTGCGGTATAACCTACATTATCTAAATCATTATGTTTTCCACCTGCACGAATACAAGTTTGGCTTGAAGTAGCGCGTGGAGGATTAGGAATAGGCTCTTGCCCTGTAAAAATCTTCTTAAACTGAACCATTCCAGCATTTGTAAAAAGTAGAGTATCATCATCTGGCACAAGCGGAGAACTTGGCACAACTTTGTGTCCTTTAGATTCAAAAAAGTTTAAATATTGTTCTCTAATATTCATAAATTATCCTATATTCAATGTATTGTAAAATTAGAGATATTTTACCTAAAAAGTGTTAAAACAACCTAAGGTTAAACCCTAGGTTGAATATAAATTTAAAGGAGGAAGTGTTTTTGTATCTATACTCTCTGGAGGAGAATGTTAAATATATTTTATAAATTCTATTACAAGTTACTTAAATGCAACTTGTAATAAAATTATATTAAACAATTGTGTATTGTTTGTGAAATAAGTATAAGGATCTAAAGCTTAATGCTAAAGACCCCTAAAGGAGGAAGTGATTTTGTATCTAATTCTATTTTTAGGAGGAGAAGAAATGATACGATCGTTTTACCAACCTTTAACTTGATTGGTAATAGAATTTTATCTTTTTATTGTGTAGTGGTTGTGAATTAAATGAACAATTTAATATTTTAAAATTTAGTTATTCAATAACATCATTTATATTAAGTATATAATAAATTATGATATAATCCCAAAATTTTAAATTGGAGTTATTTTATGGGTTATATCGATAAAACTTTAATGAATGGTGAACATATTATTTACAAAGCAAAAAATCATTGGATAATATTTGTAGTTCCTGCAACTTTTATTTTACTAGGATCAATAATATTTTTATATGGTGATAATAACAATCAATATAAAATTAATTTTTATAAAATATTAGGAGGATTTTTTTTATTTATAGGCATAATTAGAGGAATTAATGAGCTTATAGCTTATATAACAAATGAATTTGCGATTACAAATAAAAGAGTTATTTCAAAAAATGGTTTAATTAGAAGATCTTCTATGGAAATCTTATTAAATAAAATAGAAGGAATAGCGGTAGAACAAGGAATTATTGGAAGAATTTTTAATTATGGGACTATTGTTTCATCTGGAACTGGAGGACATAAAGATTATTTTCATATAATATCTAATCCTCTTGAATTTAGAAAAAAAGTGCAAGAACAAATAGAAAACTTATAACTCTTTTTATTAATTTTAAAAGCTCTCTAAAATTTCAGCTATCTTTTTTGCTCCATTTGGAGATATTTGGGCTTTTAGTCCCTGGCTTATTTTTTTTAAATCTGCTTTTTTGATAATATCTATTACTCTATTTTCCTCAATTTCACTATCTCTTAATAAAAAGCCTAAGCCTTTATCTACTAAATATTTTGCATTATAGTATTGGTGGTCATTTGCCGCATATGGGTATGGAATAAACAAAGCTGGTAAACCATTTGCAGTAAGCTCCCAAAGTGTTGAAGAACCAGCTCTTGCAATTGCAAAGTCGGCTCTATTTATTATTTGTGGCAACTCTTTTGTAAAACCAAAAACTTCTGCATTTATACCCAGTTTTTTATACTCCTCTCTAACAAAATGCTCATTTTTAACACCAGCTTGGTGATATATTTTTATACCTTTTTCTGCAAAGTATGGAGCTAATTTTAAAGCTAAGTTATTTAACGATACAGAGCCTTGTGAACCACCACTAATTAATATTGTTTTAAGTTCATCTCTAACTCTGTATGTATCAAAAAAGAACTGCTTTATTGGGGCATCTATTTGTATTGTGCCGTTATTATATGGTGAAATTACCTCTTTTGCAAAGGGTTTTAGCAGTTTATTTAAGTTACCTATATATGCATTTTGTTCATGAATAACAAGAGGTATTCTAGCCATTATAGAAGCAAATGCCGCTGGTGCTGCACTAAAACCACCAACACTAAATACAACTTTAGCATTATGTTTTTTTAATATTTTTTTTATTTTAAATGCCTCTTTAAAGATTTTTGAGAGCATTAAAACTTTTCCAATTTTACCTTTATCAATTACACTTTGGGTATCTAAAAAGTATTTAGCACTAAAGCTACTATCATCTTCAAACCAATCTCTATCTTGTCCTGATATTGAGCCAACATATATTAACTCCTCTTTTAGATGCTCTTTTACAGAAGCAACAATTGCTAAATGTCCACCTGTTCCACCACCAGTTAATACTATACTCACTCTTTAACCTTTCTACTTAACATTAAAACCATTGCAATACCAAATGAAGTTGCAATAATTTGAGAACCACCATAACTAAGCAAAGGCACTGCAATACCTTTAATTGGTATTAAACCAGTAATTCCATATAAATTTATTGCTAAACTAACAAAAATTATTGTAGCAACTCCATATACAAAATATCTCTCATATGTTTTTTTAAGTTTTGAACCAATAAAAAATATTCTATAAATTACATATCCATATAGAGCAAAAAGCAGAGTTAAGCCAAATAGCCCTAT
The DNA here is from genome assembly GCA_027066355.1 of Campylobacteraceae bacterium. Lineage (GTDB taxonomy): Bacteria > Campylobacterota > Campylobacteria > Campylobacterales > Sulfurovaceae > JAADEQ01. The sequence goes on along the minus strand of JAMONW010000002.1, from coordinate 1,092 downwards.
CTCTTCAGAAATTCCAGCTATGATAAAATCTGTATGAACTTCACTTAAAAAACCCAATTTATACTGCCCTTCTCCTAAACCTTGCCCTATAACGCCACCTGTTTCTATTGCTTTTAAAGAGTTTGTAATGTGTAGAGGAACTGCTGTATCTGTTACTTTCCAAGAGTGTGGCAGAAATGTTAAAAATGTATCTTGAATACCTACCCACCAACCTTTAAATCTTGCAATTCTATGAGGAGCAATTTCTATTAATGTTAATAAACCAATAGCAAAGATAGAAAATAGAGCTATAAATAACTTTTTTGAACCACTTGCTAAAATTATAATAGTAAAGAGTGTAACAGTAATTACAACACTTTGCCCTAAATCCTTCTGCCCTACTGCAATAATTAATACAGATACTGCCAAGAGAAAAAAGTATGGAAATAGTATAGATATTTCTGCAAATAGAGATTTGCTATTTTTTAAATCTTTCTCTTTTCGTGCTAAAGACCAAGATATAAAAAATAAAAAACCATACTTAAAAAACTCTGTTGGAGCTATTGAAAAAGAGCCTAATTTTATCCATCTTTTTGCTCCCAAAACTGCTTTTACCAAGCTCTCAGGAAGAAAAATCATAATAAAAATTAGAGCAAACGATACAATAAATAGAGTAAATCCAATAGGTTTAAATAGTTTATAAGGATTTAATGAGCCAACAAATATTAAAATAAAAAAGGCTATTAAAACTGAAATTAACTCTTTTTTTAAAAAATAGAATTTTGATGCATCAAAATATACAGTTGGAAAAATTGATAGTGAATATACTGCAACAAGAGAAAATAACATCAATGCAACAGTTGATACATATAGCTCTCTATCCATAAAAATAGCCTTAATTTAATAATATTTTTATAATAATACTATTTTTTTATTAATTAGTATTAAAAGTTATGATATTATAACAAAAAATTTTTAGAGGTTTTATGAGTATTAGCAGTATAGATAACAAAAGAGTAAAGTTTATAGCTATATTTATGGTTGTTATTGCTTCAATTCTTTTTATTAGAGTGGCTTTTTTATCAATTGGTGGCAAAGAGCATATTAAAACTT
>JAMONW010000001.1 GCA_027066355.1 Campylobacteraceae bacterium | reverse complement strand
CTCTTGAGCAAGGAGCTGCATCTTTGGCAACTGCTAGTGGTGCTTCTGCTGTTTTTTATGCTTTTGCTAATGTAGCTGGGTGTGGAGATAATATTATTTTGGCAAAACAAGCTTATGGTGGCACTTTGACTTTGGCTGCGCATACACTTAAGCGCTTTGGCATTGAGGCTAGATTTTTTGATGTTACAAACCCTAGTGAGCTAGAAGAGCTAATTGATGAAAAAACAAAAATGATATTTTTTGAAGTTATTCCAAATCCAAGTGTTGTAGTTTGCGATATAGAAAAAATTGTTAAAATTGCCAATAAGCATGGTGTGCTAACATGTGCCGATAATACAGTTTCTACTCCAATTATTTGCAAACCACTAACTCTTGGAGTTGATATTACAGTTAGTAGCACAAGTAAATATGCAAGTGGTAACGGAAGCACACTTGGAGGTATGATAACAGAGCGCATTAATTTAAAAGATAAGCTAAAGGATAATAGCAGATATGCTCACTTTAACGAGCCAGATTTAAGTTATCATGGGCTTATTTATACCAATTTAGATTTGCCACCATTTATTTTGCGTTCTCGCTTAGCAATGCAAAGAGATTTTGGCGCAACACCAAGCCCTCATAATTCGTGGCTACTTATTCAGGGGCTTGAAACACTATCTCTTAGAATGGTGCAACACTCTAAAAGTGCGCTAGAGATTGCAAAATTTTTAAAATCGCATCCAAAGGTTAAAAGCGTTAACTATCCAGCACTTAACCAAAAAGAGCTTGTAGATAAATACTTTAAAGATGGTATGGCTAGTGGATTGCTTAGTTTTGAGCTTGATAGCAAAGAGGTAGCGCAAAAAGTAGCAGAAAGCACCAAAATTTTTAGCCTTGTGGTAAATATTGGCGATAGTAAATCTATAATTACTCATCCAGCCTCTACCACACATCAGCAACTAAGCAAACAAGAGCTAAAAGATGCTGGAGTGCCAGAGGGCTTAATAAGACTTAGTGTTGGTTTAGAAGATAGTAGCGATTTAATTGAAGATTTAAAAGAGGCAATAGCAAAAGTTTAAATAAAGCTTTTAGTTGCTTTTTTTCTTAAAAGTTTATCTATTGTGCAAAATATAGCCACTTATAAGAAAAGTATATATTGATAAAAAATAAGATACAATTACATAACTATTTCAAAAAAGAAAAGAGAGTATGGATATAACTACAAAGATTGCACACTTTACATCACCTCTTTATTTAGAGAGTGGGCGTATTTTAGAGCCATTTGATATTGCTTATGAAACATATGGTAAATTAAATGAAAAAAAAGATAATGTTATATTAATTTGTCATGCTCTTAGTGGTTCTCATCACGCAGCAGGATTGTATGCAGGCGATAGAAAACCAGGTTGGTGGGATGGGCTTATAGGAGATGGCAAAGCAATAGATACTACAAAATATTTTGTAATTTGCTCAAATACAATTGGTTCTTGTTTTGGTAGCACAGGTCCTATGAGTGAGCAATATCCAAGTAGTGAACCATATAGACTTAATTTTCCAGTAGTTACAATTAAAGATATGGTAAAAGCGCAAATGCAACTACTATCATCTTTGGGAATTCATAGTGTTAGAGCCATTATTGGTGGCTCTATGGGTGGTATGCAAGGACTTCAATTTGCAGTAGATTATCCAAACTTTGCAAAAGATATTATTGTTTTAGCTTCAACTTATGCAACCCAGCCTTGGGCAATTGCCTTTAACAAGGTAGCTATTGAAGCAATTAGAAGAGATCCTAGATTTAACAATGGAAATTATGCAAAAGATGAATTTAAAGAGCAAGGATGCGATGGTTTGGCTATTGGTAGAATTGCTGGGCATATATCTTATCTTTCACCAGATAGTATGAATGAAAAATTTGGAAGAGCTTATGTATCTAATGATGGATTGTTTGAGCTTTTTGGCAGATATGAAGTAGAGCGTTATATGGAGTATAATACTAGCAATTTTTCTAAAATATTTGACCCCCTTAGCTATTTGTATATTGTTAAGGCTATAAATACTTTTAACTTATCGCGTGGGTATGAGTCATTACATGATGCAGTTAGCAGAATAAAAGCTAAAGTGCATTTAATTAGTTTTAGTGGCGATATGCTATTTTTACCAAGAGAGATGGAGCATTTAGCTAAAATGTTAAAACGAAATGGGCAAAAGTATAGCTATAATGAAATAGAGAGCAACTATGGACACGATGCTTTTTTAGTAGAGCTTGAAAAGTTTGATTATATAATTAAAGATGTGTTGGAATTAGCTGATAGTTAATAGTTTTGATTGTTAGTTGTTAGTGAATTGAAAGGGAGATTATGAAAGAAAAAAGTTTTGAAGAGAATTTAGAATTAGCAAAAGAGTATATAGATAAACTTTTAGATTCAGAGGTTACACTTGAAGAGTCTATTGAGCTTTATAAAAAGGCATTAGATGTAATAAACAATGCTCAAAAGATGCTAGAAGAGGCTAAATTAAAAGTTGAAGAGATAGATAAAAAAAGTAGTGGAGTAGAGTCTTGAAAGAGTTAATGGTTGGGCTTTTGCAACTGCCAACTTTAGGTTTAAATACAACAAGATTGGAGTTTTATTTAAAAAAGGCAAAAGAGAGAGGTTGTAAGCTGTTGCTATTTGGAGAGTATGTGTTAAATCCATTTTTTAAAGAGCTTGAGAGCTTTCCTAAAAGTATGATAAAAGAGCAAACAAGCAGTAGATTAGAGCTTTTAAAGCGCTTAAGTCGTGAGTTTGATATAACTTTGGTTGCTCCAATTATTGAGGTAAAAGGGGGTAAGTATTATAAAAAAGTAGTTAAAATTTCTCCTAAATCTATTAGTTATTATACTCAACAAATTTTGATTAACTATTCACATTGGAACGAAGAGAAGTTTTTTTCAAATCCAATTGAAGCACTAAAAGAGCCTTTAACATTTAGTTTAGATGGCTTTAAAATTGCAATTATGCCTGGTTTTGAGATACACTTTGATAAGCTTTGGGAGAGTATTAGAAAAAAAAGAGTAGATTTAGTTTTAGTGCCAACAGTATCTACATTTGACTCAAAAGAGAGATGGCAAGAGGTGTTATCTACAAGAGCATTTTTAAATAATTGCTATATCTTAAGAGCTAATAGGGTTGGAGAGTATAAAGATGATGAATTTAAGTGGTATTTTTATGGAGATTCTATGTTTATTAACCCAGATGGAGAGATAGAGATGAGGTTAGATAATAGAGAATCTATGTTAATTGAGCCTATCTATAAAGATGAATTAGCAGAGAGTAGAAGAGCTTGGAGCTTTTTGGCACATTTAAAGAAGCGAGGAGAACTTTGAATTAAAAAGTAAAAGGTAAGAGGTGAAAATTTAAGTATGCATTTTCTTTTGCTTAAATGCTTTTAAAAAATTAGCAAGTAACAGATAAGGGTTAAAAAAAAGCTTTCTACTTTAAGTTTTGTAAAACAAAAAGCTCTTAGCTCTATGCTCTGCGCTTTTTTGCGAAGCAAAAAACAAAAAGAGGTATTATGAAAAACTATTTTAATAGACAAATTATGCTTTGGGGGCAAGAGGCGCAAGATACTTTAGCTACCAAAAGGGTGCTAATTGTTGGTAGTGGAGGGCTTGGATGCTCGGTATCACTTGCTCTTAGTGGTAGTGGAATAGCTGTTATTGATATGGTTGATTTTGATAGAGTTGAGTTGCATAATATTCATAGGCAAGTGCTTTTTGATATGGATGATAATGGTAAATTTAAAGCTGAAGTAGCAGTTGATAAAATTTTAAGAAGAAACCCCTTTTTAAAAAGTAGAGCTTATACAGTTAGTTTTGAAGAGTTTATAAAAGAGCCAAGAGATTATGATTTAATTGTAGATGCTACAGATAATTTGTTTGTTAGAGAAAAAATTGATAACTTTGCAAAAGAAAGTGGCGTAGCTTGGATTTATGGAAGTGTAGAGGAGTTTAATGGGCAAGTATGCCTCTTTAAAGAGGCAAATTTTAATATGTTTGCAAAAAAAGAGGTAGAGCCAAAAGGAATAAGCGCTCCAATGGTTATGCAAATAGCATCATTTGAAGCCAACTTAGCCCTGCGCTATCTTGCCAATTTGCCAATAAAGAGCGATTTATTATACTATTTATATTATAATAACGAAGGCGAATTTGAGGTAAAGAGTTTTAAGTTACCTACTAAGTAACTAAATTTTTTGCAAAGTAAAAATAAAAAAGGATACAAAATGAAAAAATTACTATTAATTAGCACAGTTGCAGTTGCTTTTATAGCTGGTTGCACACAAGAGAGTCAAAATAAAATTAGTCGCTCTATTCAAAACTGGACAGGAACAAATGGTGTTTTAGATATATATGCTGGTAGTAAGTTGGTAAAAAGATTTATTAAAATTGATAAACTCTCTACTGCGTATGGCACTGATGATGCTAAACCAAGACCATATAGATATGGTTATGGATATGATGATAAAAATTTTAATTACAGAAGAGATCCAGGTGAGAAGAAAGTTTACTTTGAGTTTAGTGATTACTCAACAAGCTATATCTTTTATGAAAATGATGGAAAATAGGGTTTTAATTAAAAGTTAAAAGTTGCCATTTTTAGCCAAGGTTAAAACCTTGGTTCCAAGAGGCTTTATAAAAAGCGCAAGGCGCGAGGGCTTCCCGCCGAGGGAAACACAGCGTTAGCGTAGGAGTTTGGGCTTAGCTCATCTTGCGTCCTATTAAAGAGTTTGAAAAACTCAAAAG